>JAHHHZ010000003.1 GCA_019359095.1 Pleurocapsa minor HA4230-MV1
TGGTGCTAGTAGCGCAGTGGACCCACTTCGACCCCATCCCGAACTCGATGGTGAAACGCTGTTGCGGCGAAGATACTTGGGGGGTAGCCCCTCGGGAAAATAGCTCAGTGCCAGGTTCCTTTTTTACCCGCAATTAACCCCCGAACTTCACCATGATTAATTAAGTTCGGGGGTTTTGCTATTGACTAACAGTAGATTTACTACTTTCGTTAATTGGCCAATCCTCATTTTGACCTCCAACTATAATTTTATTTATTTGCACAAATTCTTTACTAAGTTGATAAATTGAATTAATTAAAACATCGATCGCGATTAAATCACTCGTACCAAGATCGAACCAACATCTACCCCAAACACCGAGATATTCAATATCGCCCATATTGTGCATTGGTGACATCAAAGCATTTTCTAATTGCGAATGATCGTAGTCCATGTAGCTAATTTCTATTCCAGCATCTTGTATTGGAAGATTTTCAGCATTAAAACCGCCCAACTTGCCTAGATAAAACCAAGAATCAAAAAGTTCTTCAATGTACTGCTGTTCCATACGAGAAGGAACAGTGGGAAATTCTAACCAAATCCATAAATCAAAAGGATTAAATTCTCTAAATTGTATTTCCATAATTTTTATTATTTTATTGGGGTCTAGACTTTATCTTTAAAATGTTTTAAATAAGAAAAAATACTTCAAAATAAAGTAATGCCTCGCAAAATTCTGTTGACATCTTTTCAAACTTGGCTACCTCATCAAAAATCAAACTCTTCGGATGATCTGCTAAATTTAATTAATTCAGTTAATATTCATAGAGTGCAGGAGCTTAAATTAAACTCATTGTTGTTTTTGAGGCAACTTCCAGTCAATATAGAATTAGCTACACAACAAGTAATCGATGCCATTAAAGTAATTAATCCTCATGGAATTATTTGTTGTGGAATGGCTGAGTCAAGAAGTAAACTCTCTTTAGAATCTTGTGCATCATGGGATCGAGACTGCGCTTTTACTAAAGTTAATTTGAATGAGCTAGTAAATTGTTTGAACGATACTAATATTAGCCATAATGCGGGCAAGTTTGTTTGTGAAGGCTTGTATTATCGGGTATTGAAGTATATACAAACAGAAAAATTATACTTACCTTGTATTTTTGTTCATGTACCTGTCTTGCTTCCTGACAATTTAAGTTTAATTGAAGCAGATTTTCAGACAATAATTCAATTTATGCAGTCTATTGAAGCTTAAAATAAATTATCTAAATACGTTGGGGCATAAAAATAGAGCCAGGTTGAAACTTAGGAAAAAATAACTCACCAATATATTGGTACGACAAACAACATATAAATAGTTGAATTCTACAATCAGTGAATAATTTTTCTTAAGCCACTATTTGACTCAATAACTAAACTAAGATTATTTTATTTTTTAGATTTAAATTAACCTTCTCTTTGATCTTTATCAGTTTGGATAAAGAGAATTAGTAAAAAGACAGTAGGAACTAAAACAAATAGGATAGTAGCTACAAATCCCAAATCATTAACTTCCATAAAACAGCAGCTCCTAAGTAAGCAATTATTAAAACAACATTCATATATAGAATATCATTATCTTAGGTTAATAGCTGCATAGACTACGTTTATTTCTTCTTTTTAGCAGGCTTGGGCTTGGTAATAATCGTGACTGGGCCATTAACCATAGTTTGACATGCCAATCGGTAATTCTCAGGCTTTCTTTTTAATCTACGGTTTTCAAAATCTGTTCTGGGAGATAGGTTTTCCATCCCTTGAGTAACTTCGACAATACAAGTTGCACACTGTCCATAGCCACCACAATTTCTGAGTTTTCCCCCCAGGGTGTAAATATCAACTCGGTTTTGAAGAGCTTTTTCGCGCAAATTTGACCCTTGAGCAGCAATTACTTCTTGATTTTCCTTGGCAAAGGTGATTGTCGTCATAGAAATTCTCTCTTGCTAAATCCTGCTTACTATAATATTAAGAATTCATAAGAAATCATACATCGATTTTAATACTTATGGACTTTTCAGAAGTTATTGTTTACAACTTGCGATCGCTATGGATAATCTAACTTAAAAATTAATTGTACTAAAAAACTCTTTTGACCAATGCCAATAATTAATAGATTGAACTGGTATTTGAGCATTAATGGCGATCGCTGCTAAATAATCTGTTGCTGGAGTACAAGAATATAGCGACCAGTTCATTATTGTATCTTTCTTAAGTGTTGATAGGTAAGGAGATTTACTTTGATTCAAAGCAATCTCAACACTGTTTAAAGAAGCTGATAAACCTGTGCCAGTAGCCTTTAGGTAAGCCTCTTTTGCTGTCCAAAGCTGAAAAAATAATTTTGGTTGTTGCTCTATGGAGACTTCTTCTAGCATCTTGTATTCTCTGGCAGAGAAAAAACGTTGAGCAATTTTAAGCGCATCGAGCATAGTTCGTTGATATTCAATGTCAACGCCAATCAGATGATTGAGGGTGAGGCCAAAAAGGGCGTATTCCTGAGAATGAGAAAGATTAAATTGTAAAGATAAATCTTTTGCCAAGTGAGGCTTTCCGCGATCGCTGTATTCAAAGGTAATCTTTTGCGGATTTAAATCAAGATAATTAGCTAATAATTGTCTTAAAATTCCTCTGGCTGCAATAAACCTGCTTTTGTGTTTAAAGAAACGAAATTTATTAGCTCTAGCTATTTCATCAGGAGATAAAAGAGTCGTTAATTCCTCAATTTCTGAGGTAGATAGGGATAAATTGGCGCGCCAAACATGAACCAGACTATCTCTCAATCTAGGTGGTTGCGAGGGAGTTTGCCAAATTGAATCGATGCTGCTGTTGGTTGCCATGATCAAGAACAGATCAACTTAGATGATCTCACTGCACATTAGAGTTTAGTCTATAGTTAGCTTTTGTCTTAATGAGCAGATTTTGATCGTCTACTACTTCAGACCAACAATTCTCGCCCAGTTGTTCCAGTGCCAATAGACAAGCATACTTAAGATCGAAGATGGGTGTATCAAGAGTTTGTTTCAGCAAAGGAATAGCTTGAACAGCTTGCAGATTACCAAGAGCGATCGCCGCAGCGGCGCGAGACTTCTGGAACTGGGGCGAAGTATTATGTAACGCTTCGACAATTAAATCGTAGCTGGGTTGATGTTGGAGTAACCCAAGTAGCTTTATTACATGAAAATGTGCGCCATAATCATTGTGAGCTTCTGACTGATAAGTTTGTAAAAGAGCTTCTGCTGCCTCTTGAGGATAGATTTCGAGTAGTGTTTTTCCTGCTAGGTAACATCGCCCAAAATCAGTGTGATATAGCTCTCTAATCAAGAATTCTAGTTCGGGTGGTCGATCGTATTCATGTACCAGATCGATATCTTGAGGGCGATCGCGAATTATACGATCTAAACTAGGTTCAATCTCAGCAAAATTGATTTTACCTATAGCCAAACCTTTAGCAGCTAAAAGTCTAATCCCCCGCAAACGGAAGGCAATAGAAATCGGCGCTTTGGCGATCGCGTCAATGGCTGAATAATATTCAGAGTCGATTAAATCCTGAATACAGGCGCGTCTAACGTTAATGTCATCATGCTGGAGAAATTCTACAACTTGATTCATTTGACTGTAGTCATTACCCAGACGTGCTACAGAAGCGAGCGCAGCACTAGCAATAGATTTATCATCATGGCTAGTAAAAGGTTTGATCCGTTCGAGCGCGGGTAAATAATGAAAATTTGCTAGAGTATGAATAATTACGCGGTATGTTTGATTCGGTTTAGTTAATAAATTGGCGATCGCTTCGAGGAGTGATTGATCTTCTGTACCAATTTCACCAATTGCCCAAACCGCATTTTCAACGGTCAAGGGATCTGCATCCGCTAAACAAACTTTAAGTATGGGTAATGCCTGAGTCGCTTTTAAACGCCCCAAACTTTCTACCGCTTTTCTTCTGGCGATGCGGTTTTCTAAGGCTGGATCCAAGTCTTTGATTGCTTCAATTAAGGCATTGATCGATCTTTCCGTGGGAAAATTAATTAAATGTGCAGCACCAACATAACGCTCGGATGTCCCATCTTCTGTATTTAACGGTTTTTTCAACAGAGCGATCGCTTGGTCTTCCGTTAAATTAAATATGTTAGAAAATCTATTGTCCATTACTCAAGGAAATTTTATAATCGTTTCTAATTAATAAATAGTTTAAAGCTTATTGTCTTAGTTCATCGTCGGTAGTTTACTGTAGAAAAACGATTTGCGAAAATCGACATGAATTTAAACTCATTGAGTAGCCAAAATTTAGTAAAAAAACATTAAGCAGATGACAGAAAATCTAGTGACAGCCACAGATTTAGCAGAACTAATTGTTGAATTTGAAAAATATCGCGATCGCCTAATTAGCGAAACGACAGAAGCAGCCAAAAAAGCCAAGCTTTCTAAAAAAGCGACCATGGCAAAATTGGAGCCACAGCTAGCAGATATTGATGCCAAGCTACAACGACTTAAAGAACAGCAGACTAATTTAAGCGCGAGTAGTTAAATGACAAATACTCCCGATCCCGCCAGAAATAGTCAAACTTTGTTGCTTTCTCATGAAGAAACAGATGAACTATTAAGCAGGGTAAATCAGCAATTGGCTAACGGTACTTTTAATCATCAAGACCAACAGCTAATCAAGCAAATGGTAGAATGCTTAGGTGATACCAGAGGTTTAGTCCGTTTAGGCTTTGCAGAAGCCTTGGGAGTGGTGGGAAAACCTGCGGTAGACACTTTAATTGATGCCTTATTGCATCACTCTAACGAGGTAGTTAGAAGAGCTGCGGGCAAAACTCTAACCTTAATTGAAGATCCCGTCGCCATACCTCATTTAATTCACGCTTTGCTTAACGATGAAGATACGGTGGTACAAGCCTCAGCGATTGGCGCACTGGCTCGGATCGGGATCGCTTCTGTAACGCCTTTATTAGAGGTATTAGCATCTCCCAATTCTAGTGAAAGTAATAAAGGTCATGCAGCCTGGGGTTTAGCCTTTATCGGCGCTCCAGCCAAAGATAAATTGTATACCGCTTACAATTCAGACTCGCCAGCAGTTAGAGCTGCCGTGGTGGGAGCGATCGCCAAAGTGGTGCAAGAAGATCGTCATGATACCCACTCATTAAATTTACTAGTAAATGCCCTCCAGGATACCGTAGCTGATGTTCGGAGTGAGGCAGCAGCAGTCTTGGGTAATTTAAAATATCAGCCTGCAATTCCTACTTTAATAGATCTACTCCATCACCCTGAAGCAGAAACACGCCAGTCAGCTGCTTTGTCTTTAATGAAAATTGGCGAGCGCCAATCTATTCCTGCACTGCAAACTGCTTTAGACCAAGAAAGTAATCCGCAAACCAGTAAAGCGATCGCTCTAGCTGTATCTTTATTACAAAAGCAAGTCGATTCTGGGCCAGATAATGATTGGATCGAGTAATTTCTGTACCCTAATAAATAAACTTGCTCAAATTGCTTGAAAAATTGCCGATCATCTGCCATACTAATAAATGGCAAGGAAACAGCACAAACTTTAAATACTTGTGCATCATAACAATTCTCAAAGAATTAGTTAAAATGCGGGTGTAGCTCAGTGGTAGAGCGTCACCTTGCCAAGGTGAATGTCGAGGGTTCGAATCCCTTCACCCGCTTATTTGAATTAGAATAAAAGCATAACTTAATGCTCAACATCTAATAGTTTAATTAAAATTGGATTTGAGGAGTGGGGCGAGGGCAAAAGAAGATACGATCTGCATTTGAATATAAATGGATAACCAAGTTTATTTATCCTCTAACGTTATTAATCTCAGTCGATTAGAGTGCGTCCATATAAAATACACAAAATAGATTTAACTTGCGAGTACCCCTGTCCTTGCCGAAGAAACGGGAAGTTAAAACCGATTATTTTGACTGAGGCGCTAGGTTGCGATCGCTGTCAACAGATATTCGCTGTCAAAAAAGATGGTCAGGTAATAGAACAATTATCTTTTGTTTACCAAAAAAAATCTTGGAGATGGACAGGTCATCGTTGGCAAAATGCCTATGCACGATGGACGCAGGGGTATCTCATAATTATTTTTATTTTGCTATTTGGTTTGAGTCTTTTGGTAGTAATGATACTATCGTGAGTGTTGCTTTGGTTGAATGCTCAGAGTAGCATTTGCTGGATAGTAGTGTTTTTTTCGCTCATCTTATTATCTTATTAAGTTGTATCGCTGTTTGTAATCTATGGGCATTAATAGCAAAGAAATAGAAAGTTCATCAGATCGAGTGCTGGCCATAGTTCAAAAATCCCACAAAGCTGCTATCAAACTTGCTCAAATATCGGGTTCAAAACGAAGACTAGGAATATTAGCGATCGCCGAAGCAATAGAAAACAATGGCGATGAAATATTAGAATCTAATACGCTTGACCTGGAAATGAGTCGCGAAATGGCGATCGCCGAGCCGATAGCTGACTGGCTGAAGCTAACGCCAGAAAGAGTGGAAACGACAGTGGCGATCTTAAAGCGACTTTCTCAAGCTGCCGATCCTACTAGACGCTTAATTAATGCGCCCTATCAGTTAGAACCATCTCAAACTTATTGTCAGCTAGTTCCTTTGGGAACAGTTGCCTTGATTCATGAAGCCTTTCCTGAATTAGCAGCGATCGTGGCAGGACTTTGTTTGAAAACAGGCAATAGCTTAATCACAAGGGGTTGCAGTACTGCTAGTAATTCCAACCAGACTATTGCCAGCATCATTCAGACAGCATTAGCATCGACGGAGTTACCTTCAGGCACATTTGAAAGTATTTCTGATTTAGGTATTTCAGTGCAAGAGCTGGTTACCCAGGATCGTTATATTAATTTAGTTATACCTTATGGTCGCCCAAGTCTTGTGCAACAGGTAGCCGAAAAAGCAACGACAACAGTGTTGAGAACTGCCATGGGTAATTGTTATCTATATTGGTCAAAAAGCGGTAGTTTAGAGCT
The DNA here is from genome assembly GCA_019359095.1 of Pleurocapsa minor HA4230-MV1. Lineage (NCBI taxonomy): Bacteria > Bacillati > Cyanobacteriota > Cyanophyceae > Pleurocapsales > Pleurocapsaceae > Pleurocapsa > Pleurocapsa minor. The sequence goes on from JAHHHZ010000003.1 coordinate 7,002, forward strand.
AACTCGCCAGATGATTGTTAATAGTCATGACGGTGAACCAGATGCAGTCAATGCGATTGAAAAAGTATTAATCAACCAGGAAATCAAGCCTTCGCTGCTACAATCGTTGTTTAATAACCTGCAACAGTCAGGATTCAAACTGCGGGGAGATGATGCATTAGTAGAGCAGTTTCCTGAGTTTCTATCTCTAATGAAACCCCAAGAATGGAGTAAACCATATTTAACTAAGATTGTGGCATTTCGCCGTATAGATAGTTTATCTCAAGCAGTCTTTTGGATTAACCGCTACAGTAGTGGTCATGCAGACTCAATTGTCACCAAATCTTACCAGGAAGGAAGGCAATTTGTTCAAGGTATTGATAGCGCGCTGGCTTATATTAATACTTCTCCTAAGTTTTCGCGTATTCCCGAAGAAGGAAGTGATGTATTTTTAGGTATGTCAAACCAAAAAGCTTATCGACAAGGTTTAATTAGCGTCGAAACCTTCACCACAATTAAGCAAATTGTTCAAGGATGAGTAGTGATTACTAATTACTGATTACTACTCAGCCAGGTGTAGAATGGGCATCGAAAATGACAATAATCAAGACCGATTGCCTAAATAATGCCCACCAGTTAATCAGCATTGATGACAACTTAAGATTAACTGATTTTAGTCAACTACTACAGATAGTGTTTTGTAAATTTGTAAACACGCTTATATGGAATTAAACTCAATAAAAAGCGATCGCTTTCTAAACAGTTAAAGTACCTGAAAAATTTTTTAAAAGCTTATAGCTTACGGCTTATAGCTCAACACTAGTTGACAAACATCGTAGTCTCTTAACTTGTCACCAATGGTTAATCAGTGATACCACAAGGGCGACGCACGACGCTAAGCGTTATACCATATGCGAAGCAGTATCTTTTAGGACAACGTCAGTAATTAGTCCTAAAGGACGACGCGTAGCTAGTGCTTTAGCATAAGCTTCGCCCTAAAGGACTAGCTTCGCGTCGCAAATAATCAGTAATCAGTAATCGCTAAATGATTTATCCACAACGTATTGAGCCACAGCCTGGACAGGAGTCTGTTTGGGATTATCCTCGTCCACCTAGGAACGAGCGATCGCACAAGCAAATTAAAATTGTTTTTAATGAAGTTATCATTGCCCAAAGTAGTAACACTTATCGAGTGTTAGAAACTAGTCATCCTCCCTCTTACTATATTCCTCCAGAAGATATTAAGCTGGAATATTTAAAGCCAGTTGCGTCTAAGAAATCGTTTTGTGAATGGAAAGGAATAGCAGCATATTACAATTTGCAGGTTGAAGATCGAGAAGTAATTAATGCAGCTTGGTATTATCCTCAGCCAACAGCAGAATTTGCGGCCATTAAAGATTATGTTGCTTTTTATCCTAGTAAAATGGATGCTTGTTATGTTGATGGTGAACTGGTTCAAGCTCAAGCTGGAGACTTTTATGGTGGCTGGATAACTCAAGACATAGTAGGGCCATTTAAAGGGGACACAGGCAGTTGGGGATGGTAATGCTCTTGAGCAAAAGTAATGAGAAATTTAGCGATCGAACCAGCTATTGTCGAAAATTGGGATCATCAAATTCTTGACAATTAACAGTTAATCATCAAGAATTTGATTAATTTATTCAAAAAGAGAAGTAATGTTTAAAGCTTGGTTATTTGGTGTGGCAATTTTGTTTGTGCTGGCAGAGTTTAGTATTTGGCTCAAGCAGTTTATCTTGCCACTGCCAATTTATATATTGGCAGGAGCGTTTTTAGCGATCGCCTCTAATTATGAGCAGGGTTTAATTGCTTTATTTAGACAGTCAGATGCATTAGCCTCAGATCCTTTAACCCAGACAGCGATTTTAATTGACCAAGCCAAGGCTTTACAAGCTTCAGAAGTTGCTAGTCAGACTGAAGTTGATAAACAGATTAAAGCGTAAAGTAAGATAATTGAATTATTTTGCTTGCTCTAGAGCAGAAGTAATAATTTGGGTTAATTCCTGTTCTGTCCAGGGTTTATATAGACAAGCATGAAGATTTGCTTGTTCTTTGGCTCTTTCAATCGCCTCTTCATCTGCTTGCCCAGTTAACATGACCGTAATCAATTTAGGAAACTGCTGATGAATTTGAATTAAAAACTCATCCCCTTTAATGCCAGGCATTAGCCAATCTGAGACGATCGCGATTACTTGAATTTCGTCTTCCTGTAGTTCTTTAATTACTTCCCAAGCTTCATCGGCACTTTCTGCCACTTCATAAATAAAGCGATCGCCAAACTTGCGTTTTAGCTGTTCTTTTAGGCTGTCTAGAATAACAACCTCGTCATCAACACATAAAATTGCAGATTCACTCATGGTTTGATTACTGATTACTGATTACTGATTACTGATTACTGATTACTGATTACTGTTCACTGTTCACTGTTCACTGATCATTGCTCAAAGGTAGCCAAACAGTGAATTTAGTATGTCCTGGTTGGCTGGCTACAGTAATAGTGCCATTATGTTTGTCAACAATTTTTTTACTAATATGTAGACCTAAACCACTTCCTTCTCCTGTCGGTTTAGTCGTGAAAAAAGCCTCAAATATTTTGTCTTTGACTTGAGGAGGAATTCCTGAACCTGAATCGGTTATTTCTACTTTAATGCCCTCATTTTCTAAAGCAGTTGTCAGAGTTAATGTTCCCCCCTGTTTCATAGCTTGAATGCCATTGTGAATTAGATTAGTCCAGATCTGAATTAGCTCATCAGGATAGCAGAGGATTTCAGGCAGATCTTGATAATGCTGAATGACCTCAATGTTATGTTTTAATTGGTTGTGGTAAATTTCTAAGACGGTTGCTAATCCATCTTCTACTTGAGCTAGTTGTTTTTCTTCACTAGCATCAAAGCGAGCGTAGTTCTTTAGGGCAAAGACAACCTTAGACGCTTTTTCGACTGAAGTCAGAATGGTTTTGTTGTTGTTCAACAAACGAGTTAGATTATAAGCTAAATCTAAAATCCAACTAACTTTTCCATGCTGTAGCAGAGGTAAATAGCTGTCAACCTCTTGGACAACTCCAATATCAATTAAGAGATCGGCAATATTGCGTGCATTATTAACCTGATATTCTTTGAGTTGCTCGGTAATTTGGCGTTTAAGAGGACGTTTTTCGCTAGAAGAAAAAATAGGCTTACTTCTCATCGCCTCTTCAATCAGTTTGAAAAACAATACTTTTTCTGCTGGATTTAAAAATTCCGACAGCTTGGGTAATTCGGCGATCGCCGCTATCAAAGCCTTGGTGTTGTTGCCTGCTGAGGCTTGAATCGCGCCTAATGGTGTATTGATCTCGTGAGCAACTCCAGCGACTAATTGTCCTAAGGCAGCCAACTTTTCCTGTTGAATTAGCTGCTGTTGAGCTAGCGTTAACTCTTTGAGGGTTATTTCTAAATCTCTGGTTTGCAGCTTGAGCTGATTAATATATTCTGCTTGTTGCAAAGCTACTGCTAAATGAGTCGCAATTTGCCTCATCAATTCGATTTCAGAATCTGACCAGGTGCGCGTAGATTGATTTTGATATGCACCTAACAAACCCCAAAGTTTTTGCTCCTGAAAAACTGGAACTAACAAATAAGCTTTGGCTTGATACTGTTCTAGAGCTTGAATATAGCAATCGGGAAATCCTTTGGTGTAAATATCCTCTACTGCGGTGAATTTTTGTCCGTGAGCATATTTTCCTCCCTGAGTTGATTGCAGAAAACTATCTTGTTGGAGAATATCCCCCTGTTCACCTTTTGACCAATCTCTTAAGAGACAGCGATCTTGTTGAACATGACCGTTATTTAACACTTCATAGTTATTTTGTTCAACTAGTAAAGAAACCCAGCCAGCACCCACGGATTCTGCCAGAACCTGACCACTCCAGTCATCATTAAACTGATAAACGATCAAGCGATCGCATTCTAAGACGCGACGTACTTCTTGAGTCGTGATCGTGAAAATAGTTTGAATATCTTGAGAACAGCGAATTTTATCAATAATTGTGGATGCTACTTTGATTCGTTCTGTAGCCACTGATTCTAGTAGATTTGGCGATTCCTCTTGGGTTGGTGGTTGATAATTATTCATAAAGTAAACAGCTAGCCAAACAATTTATCTAGTTTGTCCTAGCAAATTGCCAACGGCAAGCTGAATCAAGAGAGACAAGTAAAATTACTTAGCTAATTTTTGGTAATCTTGTTCAAGTTAGTGATAATTTTGGTCGTCATTTCGGGAACTTATAAATACAGTGGAGATTAGCGATCGCTATCACCAGTAGCAATAATGTCTTGTCGGACATACAATTTACATGGGCAATAATCAAACTAAAAATTCTGCTTGGCAATCAAAAGCTTCGTTAAGTACTAATGTTGATGATAGTAGGGCAGCAATTATCTGCGTTGATGATGAACCTGTAATTTTAAGTAGTCTGGGAGAACAGCTTAAACGTTCTTTAGGTCAGAAATATGAAATTGAATTAGTAGATAGTGGAGCGGAGGCGATCGCTCTTTGTGCTGAATTAGTGGCGGAGGGAATCCAGATTCCCCTGATTATTTCCGATCAAATTATGCCTGAGATGATGGGAGATGAGTTATTAATTAAGCTTCATGCTCTCTATCCTGACACGCTAAAAATTCTCCTAACAGGGCAAGCCAATGCCGATGCGGTGGGTAATTTGGTTAACGCTGCGGCTTTATATCGATATGTGACTAAGCCTTGGGCGGAAACAGATTTGATTCTTACCGTTGAAGAAGCTTTACGCCGTTATCAGCAAGAGCAACAGTTAGCTGAACAAAATCAAATTCTCTTAGAGGTTAATCACCAGCTAGCTAGTGCAATTTCTCTGCTGCAAGCTACCTTAGAAGCCACAGCAGATGGCATTTTGGTTTTAAACGAGAGTGGAAATGTAATCAACTATAATCAAAAATTTATTGACATTTGGGGATTGCCCAACAAGATCGAGCTAAATCGCGACCAAATTTTGACCTGGATTTTAGCCGAACTTACTGAACCCTATGCCAACAGCTTAAAAGAACGATATGCTCAGTTTAATTCTCCTAAATTTAATTCTTTAGAACTAAAAAACGGCAAAGTATTGGAGTGCTATTCTCAGGTACAGCAACTTCAAGAGCAGGCAATGGGACAGGTTTTGAGCTTTCGAGATGTAACCGAACACAAAAAAGCTCAGACGATCATTCAACATCAGGCTTTTCACGATTCTCTAACTGATTTACCCAATCGAACTCTATTTGATCGCGAATTAGCTAAAGCCTTGAATCAGGCTCAGCAGCAAAATCAGATGTTGGCAGTAGTATTTATCGATTTAGATCGTTTTAAGACGATCAATGATACTTTAGGACATGCAATTGGGGATTTATTGCTCAAAAGTGTGGTCAAGCGATTAGAACGTTGCGTGAGAGAAAAAGACATTATTGCTCGTTGGGGTGGGGATGAATTTACCCTACTGCTACCTGAAATCAATTGTCGAGATGATGCAACAGCGATCGCCCAAAGAATTTTGTCAGCTCTCAAGCCTGGATTCAAGCTGGATCGACACTATCTGCATATTACTAGTAGTTTAGGGATTGCTGTCTTTCCTGATGATGGTAAAGATGCGGAAACTTTACTCAAAAATGCTGATGTAGCTCTTTATTGGGTCAAAGAAAAAGGTCGCAACAATTATCAACACTACACCTTGAGGCTTAATTCTCAAGCTCACGAATTGCTGAGTATAGAGAACAGCCTGCATCATGCTTTAGCGAATCAAGAGTTTACTCTTTGCTATCAACCAATCGTCGAGGTTCAGACTAACAAAATTGTCAAACTAGAAGCTTTACTCCGTTGGCAGCAACCCGATCTGGGCATGGTTTATCCTGATTTGTTTATTCCCATCGCCGAAGAAAACGGTTTGATTGTCGATATTGGAGCTTGGGCATTACAAACCGCCTGCGCTCAAACAAAAGCATGGCAAAATATGGGCTTGTCTGACTTAATCGTCTCGGTCAATTTATCGGCTCGCCAATTTTACAACAACGATCTGGTACAGACAGTAAAGCAAATCTTGCGTTCAACAGAACTAAGTCCCAATTACTTAGAACTGGAAATAACCGAAACAGCGACGATGCGCAACACTAATCTGGCTAAACAGATACTATTGAGTCTGCATCAGATGGGGATCTCTCTTTCCATGGATGATTTTGGCACGGGATACTCATCACTGAGCTATCTTAAAGACTTTCCTTTTAGCACGATTAAAATCGATCGCTCTTTTGTCCAAGATCTCAGTTTTGACTCTAGTAACTTCGCTATTATCAACGCAATTACCACTTTAGGAGCAGGCTTAAATCTTCAAATCATTGCGGAAGGGGTAGAATCTGAACAGCTCAAGAACTTGTTAAAAACTTTGCACTGTGACTACATGCAAGGATACTTTTTTAGTTTGCCCCTAACAGCAGAGCAAGCAACTAAGCTACTTTTAAACTCTTTAAGTCATAAAGCTTAAGGATGTTACTCAAGCTGCTAATTTATTCTAGAGGTTTTATGTAGGGGTTTGGGGACTTGGGGACGTGGGGACTTGGGGCAATAATTCTCCCAACCTCCCAACCTCCCAACCTCCCAACCTCCCAACATAATTGTAATTACTAACTCTTCTGTGGTTAACGTCAGCTACTAATTCAGGTTTTTTCTGATTTGCTCTAGCTCTTCATCCACTTCCCATTTTTGAAATTCAGCTTCTAAAGGATCGGCGCTACGACCATACTGAGGAGGATTAGCACCCCGATCCCAGCCAATCGTATCACTAGAGGATTTGGTAGTGCTAGTAGATTGAGCTTGAGCTTGAGCAGACTGTTTAAGCTCTTGACGCTTTTGCTTAACTTGTAATAGCAATTCTTTAGCTTGGGTGGTGCGCTGTTTAACCCCCGCCATCTGTCCCCAAATTTGATTGCCTTGCCTAAGTAATTCAGCTTCTCGCTCTCTGGCTGCATCTGCTAAATCCTGTCGATTAGCTTTCTCCGCCTTGCCAATTCTACCGTGCCAAGTTTGAATATCATTGGCGATCGCCAGAATTTGATCCTGGAGGCTTTTTTCTTCTAACTGAAGTCGAGAAATCAGCTTAACGGTATCTTGTTCCTGTTCGCGTAATTGCTCCTCTAATGCCTGTAATTCAAGATGGGGATTGTTCTGCAAGAATTCATCGAGTCGCTCTTCTAAAAATTGATTAATGTCATCAAATAAACCCATCATTTAGTTCTCAAATACTTGGCTTTATGTCATATTCTAGAACGTTTCGCCGACAGAGATAGAACGAACCTCTCCTTGATAGCTAATATTGGCTTGCTGATTAGCGATCGATTCTAAAATCCAACCGTCGCTGTTAATTTCTTCTCCTAACCAAACTCGCCTAGTTTGACCTTGAACCTTGACCAATGCTGCTGAGCGATCGCCTCCTAATTCTAAGACTCCCATTAATGTATGGTTGATCTTTGGTTTGGGGGCGATCGCCACTTGATTACTCGGTGCTGAATTGTCCGCATGATCTGCGATCGGAGTGGGTGCGGGTAGAGGAGGAGGAGCGGGAATGGCTAAGGGTTCAGCAGGTGCAAGCTGAGGTGGAGGAATATCTGAAATACTGCTGTTGGGTAAAGCCAAAGGTAGATTATTATTACTGCTGGCTATATTCGGTGTTGTCGGTGCGGGGGTATAGACGGGAACATAAACCACCTGCTCGTTAGTTTTTTGCTTGGCTGCAACTTGACGATCTATCTGATTAAGCGATCGCTCCATGTAGTCAATAAACTCAACGTCAGACTTTGATAGCACCACATTCTTGCCACCCATCAAGCCGATCAGTAAATTTTGACCCTGATGCCCAAACAGCCACCAAAGGACAAATAAACTATAGCTACAGGCAAGAGCAAACAGCATTTTTCCCAAATAATCACTGGGAGTCGATGAGTTCAAACTTGACCTTAAATTTGACTCTGGGTAATTATTTTTAGTGGCATGAATTATTTCTGCCAGATTTAAGCTGTAGTCGGCTGTAGGTTGATACCAATTGTGATCGATCGTCGTCGCCGTATTAGAAGTAGTAACAATGGCGGATGGCTGTTTCTGAGTCTTTTGCGTCTTAGTTACTGAAATTTGACCATCATGACCATCATGGGATATTCTTTGTTGCTGAAAACTAAGAGCGCGATCGATCTTAAGCTTGCCTAAATTTGATGGAGAATGACGATTCTTAGAACGAGATAAGCTTAGACTTTCAATAAAAGAAAATTCTTGGCTTATTTGGCAATAACTTTTATCCCTCAACATAGGGTATTTGGCGACTAAATTAACCTATCTAACATAAGCCTGCTGTCTTACTTCCACCATAGTGTTTTTTCAGAGGCTCACGAATCGCTCCCAATTGTTGAGCGTGTAAATACGGACTTTAATTAATTTAGAGTCAAGTTAGCTAATAAATAATTGATAATTGATAATTGATCGACAGGTGCAGGAATCATTTCCCCCCGAAAATCAATGAGCTGCACGACTACTAAATAAGCGATCGCAATTAAAATTGAAATTACGCCCGTAATGATTGCCACTATTTTGCCTTTATCCATGATCGTTCTACTCTGCTGATTACTCTTTATTGTTTCACCAAAAGCTATCAGTCACAATGAGCAATGAACAGAGGTCTTATACGAAGTCCGTTTAGACAATTGCAATAAAACTCGCGCCAAGACGCAAAGACGTTTATCCCGCTTAGTTTGGGGCAAAGATTTTACAAGAAGTAATCAAGCGGACTTGATATTAAACCTGATTAATCAATTGTTCAATGTTCACTGATCATTGATAAAAATATCCCCAATCTCTAATCTAAGAAACTGAGGACAATCAATAATTTATTAAACTTTAACTGCTAAATCTTAATTTCACTTAAACAAGTAATTAAAATTACCAACCATTTTCCGCTTGAGACAAAACATAGGTTGCTACATCCTCAATTTGCGCATCAGTTAAACGACCTTTAAATGCTGGCATCGCATTCTTACCATTATTCACTTGGTAGATAATATTCTCAAGGGAATTCATTTCATATTTATCGAGAGCCTCTTTTTGCAGGGTTTTAGCTCCATTAATCACATTCTTTCCCCCTGCATGGCAAGCAGCGCAGTTGGCACTAAAAATTTTACCTCCACTAGCAGCATCCCCCGCGAGAGCAGGAGTAGCAAAGGTGAACATTGCAGCAGTTAAAAATACTAACAACGTTGATATAAGTTTGGCAAACATGGTTTCTCCTCTGAAAACAAATATATTTCAATCACAAGCTGATTGTGGTCAACTTTCGATATTCGGTGATCCACACAAAACTGTCAAAAGACAAGTCGTAGAAGTTCTACAAGTCGTCAAACTTCTGTAGTAATATATATAAGTAGGGATTAAGCCTATTTAAAGCTCTAAATTTTTAATTGAAGTAAATAGGTTTTAGATCGGGTCTGAAATCCAGATTTTGGGAATCGCTCCTTAAAAAAAATCATATTTGACAACAGAGAGTTCAACAAAATGACTAAAAGAATAACCTTGTTATTGTCCGCACTAGTATTAGTAGTATCCACTTTCTTCCTCGGCGTTAACCCCGCAGCAGCAGAAACTGTTTCTGTAAAAATGGGTACTGATAATGGAATGCTTAAGTTTGACCCTGCTACGGTAACAATCAAAGCTGGCGATACAGTGAAGTGGGAAAATAACAAAATGTCTCCCCACAACGTAGTATTTGAAAAAGCGGCTGACAAATCTCACAAAAACCTCGTGTTTTCCCCTGGAGATGGTTACGAAAGCACTTTTAACGAAGCTGGTGAATACTCTTACTACTGTGAGCCTCACCGTGGTGCTGGCATGGTTGGTAAGGTTGTAGTTCAGTAATTGGGTCCATAGTTTAGTTTGCTCCTCAAAAGCAAGCTAGATAAACTCAAGAATGATCGAGTAATAGAGAGTAGAGGTAGCTGAGATTCGGCTTACCTCTCTTTTTTTCGCTAATATGAGTATTAATAGCAACTATTTGACTTAATTTTTTTAATTATAAATACAAGCAAGAATGATAGATTTATCCCCCGAAGAATTAGCACGAGCCAGAAAAAATAACCTTTCCCCTGAGAAATATGCTCGTTTGAAAGCAGAATCTAAAGCTCCCTACAGAGGCTTGCGCAAGTTTTTCTATGTTGCTTTTGGCGCATCGGGTTTAATTGGCGCGTTTGTATTTTTGGCAAAGTTAGCAGCAGGTCAAGATTTGGCAAATAACTTGCCGAACTTTGCTCTCCAGATTGGAGTAGTTGCGCTGATGGTGTTTCTATTTCGGATCGATCAAGCTAAAGATGAAAAATAAACTAAAGATCCAAATTGTAGTCATATTTTGAGCATTATCATGAATGACTTACAAAAGTGTAGAGAAAGATTAAAAGCTAATAGCTATAAAATAACTATATTTCTCATAACGGCTAATTCCTGAGAAATACCTGTTTACAATTTAAATCAATAATAACAATGGATAACCCAATCATTCAAACTGATTTAGTTCGGGTATTAGACAAACTAGACAACAAGTTTGACAGGCTAGAAACAAAAATAGATAAGTTAGATGAAAAAATAGACAAATTAGAAATAGGTCAAACAGAAATTAAAGGCAATATTAAAGCTTTAGAAGTTAAAACAGAGCAGCTAGACAAAAGAATGGGTAATGTAGAATTTGGTATACGAGGTATTTTAATTGGTCTTATTGTGTTTATATTTGGTGGATTTGCCATGTTTTTTTGGACATCCAACAAGCTTTAATTACTAAAAGATATGGGCGAGCGATCGCTCTATAGAGAACAACCGCTTTAATTTCACTTCAGTTTATTTCCTGACGATTATTCTTCTTCAGAATCCGCATCGTCATCATCATCATGAAAGGCATTAGGAGATGCTGGTGCTGCATTTTTCCCCTCTTTTATATCCGCTCTGACTTTCGCTTCTATTTCGGCTGCCACTTCGGGGTTTTCTTGTAGGTAATTAATCGTATTATCTCTACCCTGACCAACATTCTCGCCCTTGTAGCTATACCACGCACCCTTGCGGATGACGATCTCCAAGTCTTCTGCTAAATCTAACAAACAGCCAATGGTAGAAATTCCCTGACCGAAGATAATATCAAATTCGGCAATACGGAAAGGAGGTGCAACCTTATTTTTAGCAACTTTAACTTTGGCACGAATTCCATACATCCCTTCATTGCCTTTTTTCAGAGTCTGTATGCGACGAATATCTAGGCGCACCGAGCAATAAAACTTGAGGGCATTACCACCAGTAGTTACTTCAGGACTACCATAACTAATCCCAATTTTCTGCCGTAGCTGATTGAGGAAGATTACCGTAGCTCCCGATTTACCAATATTACCCGCAATCTTTCTTAAGGCTTTACTCATTAAACGCGCCTGTAAGCCGACTTGATTATCTCCCATTTCGCCCTCAATCTCGGCGCGAGGAGTTAATGCAGCTACGGAGTCTACTACTACTAAGTCTACTGCTGCCGATCGCACTAGCTGATCGACGATTTCTAAACCCGATTCGCCGTTATCTGGCTGTGCTACCAATAAATTCTCAATATCTACCCCTAATGCTGCCGAATAGGTCGGATCTAAAGCATGTTCTGCATCGACGAAGGCAGCTACTCCTCCTGCTTTTTGGGTTTCGGCGATCGCGTGAAGGGCAAGAGTTGTTTTACCTGAACTTTCTGGCCCATATATTTCAATGATTCTGCCTTTGGGTAAGCCACCTCCTAGGGCGACATCAAGGGTTAATGCTCCGCTGGGAATAGTTTCTACCCGCATTTGGGCAGCATCACCCAAACGCATAATTGCACCCTTACCAAAATTGCGCTCAATCTGCTTTAAAACTAAGTTGAGAGCTTTGTCTTTATCCGAATTACTAGCATTACTAGTATTACTAGAAGTGTTTGCGCGAGTTGCCATGAATGCCTCAATTGATAATTATGTAAAGTAGAAAATAGTTTTAAAAACTGGTTGAGCAATTAGTTTTGATTTTATGCCCTCTATTTTAATCTCATTGGTCAAATGACTAATTACGATGATGATTTTTTAGTAGCAATATCTCTATTTTCTCAATTGTTGATAAAAAAGTCAACAGGAGTAGACTTGCTTATCTTTTAGAGTAACTAATAAAAGTAACATCGATAATGATTTGTAGCATTAGTAACAGTGGATTCTCAATTTTATTAAGATTCATTGAGGGTTTGGGTAAAGCGATCGCTTTATTTTAATCAAGATAAATTGTTTGTTTGGTGGAGGAAGATTCACGGGCAGCATTTGCCACCTTTAGGGCGTAAAGACTAGCTTGAGGCTGTAGATAAAGCGGTTTCTGTGCCAATAGATAATCTAAAACCATTGCCGTATCTTGAGCAAATAAACCACGACGAGGAGTTACAGGAATATCTTGCTCATTTTCTGCGTTAATTAACGTTCCTTTTTCGCCTTTAAACCTAATTTTGCCTGCTTCACCATAAATTTCCAGAGTGCGATCGCTTTGCCAAAAGATATCTCCTTTACCATAGGTAATATCTGCTGTAATGCCATTGTGAAAGCTAAGTTGAGCCTGACAAAAACAGGCGGTAAAATAAGCGGAATCTGAATTAGGTAAATTCCAATAGCGATTATCGCAGCTAACTTTCTCCACAGTGCCAAATAAATCAGTCAAGCGATGAATTCTCGATAATGCTGCGGAGAGGGGAAAACCAAACTGTTGCCGATGATATTTCCAGCTTGGTTCAACAGGATGTTGCGCAGCAATAGTAGTGTAGCTGGCATGAAAGACTTTACCAATTTGCGGTAAATATTGCTTAAGCGCTTGATGTAAACCACCAATAATCTCGATATGTTCAACATGAAGTAACTTTTGTTTGGCGGCGGCTAACTCAATCACTTCTTGAGCAACTTCAACTTCTAATGCTAGGGGGTACTCAACTACTACATGCTTTCCCGCTAAGATCGCCGCTTTGGCGATCGCACCACACCCTTGGTTAATCGTACAGATAAAAATCAAATCAAGCTGTGGTAAATTGACTAATTCACTCCAGGAATCAACTGCTGACACAGCGTATGTTTGGCAAAACTCTTGTAGTTTTACAGGGGTGTTTCCCGTTGCCACTAATAATTCTGTGCGTGGATCGGATTTGAGGGCTTCTGCTCTTTTTCTGGCTGCGTATCCCGTACCAACAATGCCAACCTTAAGCAAAACTGAGTCTACAATCATCATGGACAACAAAAACTAGATAAGCAAGCAAACTATTAAACATAGCCCTACGTAAAAACGTTAGGGCATCTTTAAAATACTACTTCTTATTTCCTATTTCCTATTTCCTACTTCCGAGCCGATTTAGCATAAATTAGCGATCGCCTGCTCTAACTCTGACTGTTCTAGAGTACTGAGGATAAACACTTCCTGTACGGTTTTTCCCTGACGAGCAATAACTTTATAACCACCTCTGATGGGGACAGATATTTTCAGCTTCATTTTGGGAATGTGACTTCTGGTTTTTTTAATTCGGCCAGGGGTTACAGTAGTGATTCCTGGACACTCGATCAGTTTTTCCAAGATCGGAATCAAGCCAGGAAGATGCGTTGAATGATTCCAAACCAAGCGACCATCAGAAGACATAAATGTTTGCCCTTGTATTTGAATTAAAATAGCTGATAGTTATGAATGGTATCATTGCCAGATTCACAAATTATTAATGATCAAAATTATCAGCATCATTTACGCTTGTTCCAAGGGAGCCATAGTTAATCCTGCACGGCTCAACTGTTGGTGATATAGTTCTGCTTGTTCTTGAGGGCCAACCCAAACCATTGCCTGTCCTTCAAAATGAATTTGATCGGTTAATTCGCGAGCGCGATCGCCATTCATTCCAGGGATATATTTCAGCAAACACTCAATTACATAAGGAAAAGTGTTGTGATCGTCATTCAACACAATGATTTTATAGTTGGGATAGTGCTGCGTGATGGTCTGACCAGCTTTTTCTTTAACGACAGTAGGAGTAAGACTCATATTAGTAAACTTCAATAACTTAAAATTTGGGTAAAAAGGTAATAGTAGATATCAGACAAATCTACCCATAATAACATTCCTGATTAATTCACAATTTAGTGTAGCTTTTTTAAAAAATTTATTCAAAATCAGCTTGAGTTTTACTGGCTAATATATTACTGATAATTTATATCTTAAGGGAGAAGAGATGTAGTCGATCAATATGAAACTATGATGTGTTGTATATTGTTTAGCACTTAAAATTGCCATGAGTAATCTTAAACTGTTAAATCACCTCTCATCTCAACACCAATCATGATGATTCCTTCTTGGCTGGCAATTGGACTTATTACCCTAGCTATTCCCTTTACCTGTAACCGCTTTATTTCTAGCAGAGATTTTCGCTGGTTTAAACGCTTGCGCCGTCCTGACTGGCTAACCTTTGAAGGGGCAATTCCTGTTATTTGGACGGTGGTTTTCATCTGTGGAGCATGGTCAGCCTACAATGTTTGGGAAGCCGATCCTGGTAGTGTCTCTACATGGTTAATAATGGGTTTCTATATAGTAGTGGAAACAGCGATATCGCTCTATACCGTTGTGATGTGTAAATCTCGTAGCCTCAAGATTGGCACAATTATTGGCGGCACTGGATTTTTTCTGGGAGCAATATTGGCGGTGATCGTGCAACCTATCTCGAATAATGCATTGTGGCTACTAGTTCCCTATTTGTTCTGGAGTCCTATAGGAACATTTGTGACCTGGCAAATGATGCAGCTTAATCCTATAGATGTCTAATTTTAGATGTCTAATTTTTTAGATCTATTAGGCAAAAACAGCTAACGTTAGGACATTTCCTATTTCCTATTTCCTACTTCCATCTTACGCGCCGATTACTATTTAATGTCTTAATCTAACTTTGTACGGATATTAAATGCTAGTTTATGTATAACCTGTACAAAATAAGATAACTCTAGCGAAAAGCTTAGGCTTGAGAAAATACAAATACTATTTAAAAATTAGATTAGATGAAGTTCGTCTCTGATCCTGATATTGCAGTAAAGATCGCTCAAATGAAACGTCGGGTGTGCTGGCAAGAAAAGTTAATCTCAGACAAAGCGATCGCTCAAACTAAATTAGTTATTGATGATGCAGATACTGATAATCCCAATTTTTCCTTTCTGGTAATTGGCGATAGTGGCTCTGGGTCTCATCTTAGATATGAACCTCAACGTAAGATAGCCGAGATGATGCTACAAGAAGAATCTCGTTTCGTGCTGCATACAGGGGACGTTGTTTATCAAGTAGGGTCGAAAGAATATTATCAGCAAAATTTCATCTCTCCCTATCGAGAATTTTTAGTGGGAGGAGAAAAACCAAAACAGCTTGCTTACGATCGTCTAACTTTTAAAAAGCCTTTTTTTCTAGTTCCAGGCAATCATGACTATTACGACCTGCCTCTGATCTACGGTGTTTTGGTACAGGCTACCTGGTTACCTCGTCGGTTGCTGCGGGGACGAATTGATTTAGATGTGGGGTGGCATGGCTCCAATCAAGGAGATGCTTATGCTAGGGCATTTCTTGATTATTTAGCTGAAATCAATTTAGGTAATCTCAATCAACACCTAGACAAATATTACACGGCCAAACATACAGGCGATCGCTGTCTACAATATCAGCCAGAAAAATTTACTCGTTTACCCAACCGATATTATACTTTTCGCTATGGCGGGATCGACTTTTTTGCCCTAGATTCCAACACTTTTAACGATCCTCTAGCAATTCCTGACACAGAAGAGGGTGATAATCGACGAGAACAGCTGCTAATTCGTCAAAGTCAATTGACAGAACAAGAACAGAAAATTCAAAACGCAATTGACCAACTAAATCCTGATGATAGTGATGATGCCGAACAGATCGATGACTATTATGCCAAACTAGAACATATTGCCGAAAGCCAGAGAGATATTGAAAAACAGCTCAATCAACAGCAACAAATGACCGATTGGGAACAGCTGAATTGGTTTAAGTCTAGTTTAGTTACATCTTGGCAAGACGAAAATGTTCGGGGAAGAGTCGTCTTGTTCCATCATCCTCCTTACGTTACCGAAGCTACCAAGTGGGATCAGGGACAGACTTTGGCAGTACGCGATCGCCTACGTCAAGCATTTAATGAAGCAGCAGCGGAAATAGGTGCATTGCCTGAAGGACGCTCCATTGTCGATCTAGTCTTATCGGGACACGCTCACTGTCTAGAACATCTTCAGACCAAAGATACAGGACATGCCGATTCTAATATTGACTGGATTGTCTGTGGTGGTAGTGGTCATAGCTTACGCCGTCAAAGGGAAGAAGGTACAGTACTTTATCAAGATGCCGATTTAAACTCGCAACCTATTGGTCAATCACGTCTATATGTGGGACGAAATGGTAGTCGCCGAAATCATAAACGTCCTTATTCTTTTTTGCGGATTGATGTCCAGGCAGGTAACAAACCCAAGTTTACTGTTAATCCTTTAGTAGCGGAATGGCATCAACGTCAGTGGCATGAATATGCGATCGAGCCTTTTGTAATCTAAAAGAGTAGGAAGTAGGAAGTAAGAAGTAGGAAATAGGAAATAGGAAATAGGAAATAGTATTTCAAAGATATCCTAATGTTTTTACCTAAGGCTATACATTAGAAGAATAATTATGGTCACAAATTATGAGCAGCAATCAGCATTTAAAAATAATAGTCCCAGTCTTAGTGCTAGTCTTAGTTGGGATGATTTTGCTGGCTGCACCAGTCCAAGCAGAGACAGTGGCTAATAGTGGATTTAACCTTCAAGAACTATTACGCAACGCTCTCCAGTGGGTTAATGATTTGGGTGCGATCGCGCCGATCGCTTTTATTTTTATTTATATCATTGCCACTGTAGCTTTTCTCCCTGGTTCAGTGCTTACTCTGGGTGCTGGGGTATTATTTGGCATTATTCAAGGTTCGCTTTATGTATTTGTAGGTGCAACTGTTGGTGCGACTCTCGCCTTTTTAGTTGGTCGCTATCTAGCTAGAGGCTGGATCTCGCAGAAAATTGCAGGAAATCCGAAATTTAGTGCGATCGATCGCGCTGTCGGTCAAGAAGGCTTTAAGATTGTCTTGTTAACGCGACTATCTCCCGTATTTCCCTTCAATCTCTTAAATTACGGTTTAGGAGTTACAGGAGTAGCTCTCAAGGACTATGTGTTAGCTTCCGTTGGTATGATTCCTGGCACAATCATGTATGTGTACATTGGCTCTTTAGCAGGCAGCATTGCCACGATTGGGAGCGACACAGATACTAATGCTAATCCTGTGGCGCAATGGGCAATTAGAATTATTGGCTTGATTGCTACTGTAGCCGTAACTCTGTATGTCACTAAAATTGCTCGTAAAGCACTGGATGAATCGATTGATCCTATTAATTACTGATTACTGATTACTGATGACTACAAAATTATAGACTCTTATGAATAATCAAAATCATGCGGTGACAATTGAACCCTGGGATGAATATAACCAGGAATTACTGGCAAATGTTCATCCTCCTGACTGGATAAATCCAACTCCTGCCGACTATTATGATTTAGTAGTTATTGGTGCTGGTACAGCAGGACTCGTTACGGCGAAAGGTGCAGCAGGTTTGGGTATTGGGCTAAAGGTAGCCATGATTGAAAAAAATTTGCTGGGGGGGGACTGTTTGAATGTTGGCTGTGTTCCTTCTAAGTGTTTAATTCGGTCTTCTCGCGTGGCGGCACAAATGCGCTCAGCCTTGCCTTATGGAGTGCAACCACCAGAACATATTGCGATCGATTTTCCTGCCGTGATGGCAAGAATGCGTCAGATCAGAACTAAGATTAGTCCGATAGATTCAGCAGTAGCTGCCAAAAAAGCAGGGGTTGATGTATTTTTTGGTGAGGCTAGATTTAAAAATAAGGATACTATTACCGTTGGCGGGCAAGATCTGAAGTTTAAAAAGGCGGTCATTGCCTCTGGTGCGCGTGCTGTTCAACCAAAGATTAGAGGTATCGAAGAAACTGGTTATTTAACTAATGAAAGCGTTTTCTCTTTAACTAGCTTACCAAAGAAACTAGCAGTGATTGGTGGAGGCCCGATTGGTTGTGAATTGGCTCAGGCTTTCCAGCGCTTAGGCAGCGAAGTAACTTTGTTTCACAAGGGTTCTCATGTACTTGATAAAGAAGACATCGATGCAGCGGAGATCGTCCAGCAGGGATTAATTAAGGAGGGTATTCGTTTAGTCTTAAACTGCCAAATAGAAAGTGTCTCTCAAAACCCTGAAGGTAAGGTAATCAACTTGATTAGCGATGATCGCGGTTCGGAATCTCTTGTCGTTGAGGAAATCTTGGTCGGTGCAGGCAGACAACCTAATGTCGAGAGTCTCAATTTAGAAGCTGTCGGGGTTGAATATGATGCTAGAAAAGGAGTTAAGGTTAACGATTATCTGCAAACCAGCAACTCAAAAATCTATGGTGCAGGGGATATCTGCATGAACTGGAAGTATACCCATGCAGCAGATGCAGCAGCCCGAATTGTGATTAAAAATACCTTGTTTTCACCCTTTGGCTTAAATCAATCAAAACTCAGCGATCTAGTTATGCCCTGGGTAACCTTTACCGATCCTGAAATTGCCCATGTTGGCATGTATGAAGACGAGGCACAAGCAAAAGGTATTGACTGCAAGACAATTACAATCGATTTTGAGGATGTCGATCGCGCTTTAGCAGACGGCGAAACAGAAGGCTTGCTCAAAATTCTCCACAAGCAAGGCTCAGACGAAATTCTTGGGGCTACCATTGTGGCGCGTCATGCTGGCGAAATGATTAGCGAAATTACCACGGCGATGATTGGCGGGATGGGTTTAAGTAAGCTCTCAACTGTCATTCATCCTTACCCTACCCAAGCAGCAGCTATTAAACAGGCTGCCGATGCTTATCGTCGAACTTTATTAACCGAGAAAACTAAGAAGCTTCTGGGCTTTTTATCCAAGTTGTCTTAATTGTTTTAATTGTCTTATATTCAAGTGCGATCGCCAGAGCAAAATCGAGGAGTTAGGCGATCGATTAAAATATAACTGAGTATTGAGACATTTTGAATTCAATCTTGGAATTATAGTCCTACGTAACAGCGTTAGGACATCTTTGAAATATTACTTCCTACTTCCTATTTCCTATTTCCTACTTACAAGCCAATTACTATTAATGTCCTAATCTAATTTTGTACGGCTATAAATCATGGTACAAACACCAGCAAAACCAATCACCCTAGATGAGTTTCTTGCCTTACCAGAAACCAAACCCGCTAGCGAATATATCAACGGGAAAATAACTCAAAAACCTCTGCCACCAGGAAAACACAGCACAATCCAAGGAGAACTAATTATTACTCTTAATGGTTCTTTAAAACCTGCAAAAACTGCTCGTGCTTTCCCAGAACTAAGATGCACTTTTGGCGGACGTTCAACTGTACCTGATGTAGCTGTATTTACTTGGGCTAGAATTCCTCGCGACAGCGATGGAGCGATCGCTGATTCTTTTCAGGCTGCACCAGATTGGACAATCGAAATATTATCTCCAGACGGGCGGCTCAAGCTCCCGAATTCGATTCGGGAGACGCGCCCTTATCAAAGTCATACCAGAGTAACTCGAAATATTCTGCACTGTTTAGACAACGGTACACAGTTGGGATGGTTAATCGATCCCAGTGAACAGTCTATCTTTGCCTATTATCCACAACAGCAACCTGCTTTTTTTGAGGATCTTAATGCTGTTTTACCCGTTCCCGATTTTGCCCAGTCGTTTCGGTTAACTTTAGGTGAGCTATTTGGTTGGTTATTAGATTAAAAGAGCGATCGCTTTTGAACTCAAATCAACAGTAATGCGATCGCCTTAGTGCTAACTTAAGCAACTGCATCGAGCTTTTCAGGAGTAGTCTGCTTAAATTCTTGCTCTAAAGCCAAGAATTCTGCTAGTTGTGCTTCAATCTCATCGCGGACAATTTGTCGATATTCCAAGAAGTGTTCATTGTGGGCGCACATGGTTAGATAGTGTTCCCAAACACCAGGGTTATGACGGATGATGCTAAACAAATGATGCCAAAACTTCCAGCGAGTATCTCGTTTAAATCCCTGTCGCCAGACAACAATTGCCAAGGCTCGGAGATCGACCCAAGTAGGCATACTCGAAGGTGCTTGGTGTTTAGGTGTACCGAGTTTGAGAAAGCAGCGATAGACGCGATCTAGATATCTTTTGGGTTCGTATAGTGTCCAAAATGTCTCGATGTATTCTTGGGCAATATCTTCGATGGGACGAGTCGGCACAAAATTCATCAAGGTAGTTTGGTTGATGTCTTTTCTGGTGTTGTCTCGTAAACGATTTTCCTTTTCTAAACGTTCCCACAGAGCAGTTAAGGGTAGGGCTTGCAGCATCCCAAACATGGCTGTGGGAATTGCTGCTTCTTCGACGAAGTTAATAATTCTCGTGCCTGCACCTTTTTTCTCGTTGTCAAAACCAATGATAAACCCAGCCATAGGGCGTAATCCCGCCCGAATCATCTTATCTACCGTGTCGGCAAGGGAACTACGGGTATTTTGAAACTTTTTAGTTAACTGGAGACTAGATTCATCAGGGGTTTCAATCCCCAAGAAGACAGCATTAAAATTACACTGCACCATTAACTCCATTAATTCTTCATCCGCAGCTAAATCAACGGAGGCTTCGGTATTAAAGTCAAAGGGATATTGATGAGCTTCCTGCCACGTTTTCAATTCTTGGAGGAGGAGCTTAACATTACGCTTGTTACCAATAAAATTATCATCCACCATAAAGACTGAACGTCGCCAGCCTAGTTCATAGAGATAGTCTAATTCTTTGAGTAGCTGGGCTGGATCTTTAGTACGGGGTTTACGACCATATAGTACGATAATGTCGCAGAATTCACATTGGAATGGGCAACCGCGAGAAAACTGCACCGACATCGAATCATAAGCATCAAGCTCTAATAAATCATAACGAGGTATAGGAGTGATGGTAACATCAGGCTTTTCAGTGGCGCGGAAAGTACCGCTAGTTTCTCCCCTGGCGATCGCTTCGACAAATAAGGGCAATGTAATTTCTCCCTCATCTAGAATTAAGAAATCCGCCCCCGCAGCTTTAGGTTCATCGGGTAAGGAGGTAGAATATGGCCCGCCAACTGCAACTAATTTATCTCGTCTTTTAGCTTCGGCAATTTGCTCCAACATGTCTTGTTTCTGCACGATCATGGCAGAGAAAATGACCAGATCGGCCCATGCCCATTCCGCTTCCGTGACATCTCTGATATTGCGATCGACCAGCTTAAACTCCCATTCTTGAGGCAGAATTGCTGCCACGGTGAGCATTCCCAAAGGGGGCAATAATACTTTGCGATCGACTAGTTCGAGGATTTTGTCATAAGACCAAAAGGTTTGAGGAAAGACGGGATAAATTAATAAGGCACGCATTCAAGACTAATCCTCACATTTTGGATAATACATTTTGGAGACTACATTGTATATGAAGAGAATGTAATCTGTGTTTTTTAGCTAATCCGAGAAACCAACACCAACCGACAGCGGATTTTTGATTTAGGTAATGGTGTGAAGATCACTGGCATGATAACTATGAAAATGCCCCCACGAATTCTTTTGCTTGGTTATCAATATTTTGATATTTGATCCCCCCTTAGAAAGGGAGATTATTGAGAAATATATTAATCAATCATAAGTTCTTCCTTTCCAAGCTCCACCCTGACCTTGATAGTATTTAAGTGCAGAATCAATGGTCATCAGAGTATACAGAAAAGCGATCGCTGGTAATAACCCCGCCCAAGCTGGAGATATTTGATAGAGTTTGATAGTTGGTAAATAAGCCCAGATCATTAACAACCAGGTAACAGTGGAGATGCTAAATCCTAGCCAGTTACTGGTGACTAGTCCCCAAGCCATACTAATCGGGGCAATTAAATAAATTATCACCATGCCGATTACAGTACCTGCTAATAGTAGAGGAGAATAATTTAGCTGAGTATAGGCAGTGCGGGCAATAGTATCCCAAATTACTTTGAGATTATCGTACCCACGTAGGCTAATAGTAGTTTCACTCAAGCCCAAGTAAATATTTTTACCAGTAGATTTTACAGCTTGAGCCAGGCTACAGTCATCAATGAGCGCATCTTTAATGCTAGCAATACCACCAATTTTAGTTAAAGCTTCGTTACTAATTAAAACGCAGCCTCCCGCCGCAGCAGCCATCGATCGCTTGGGATCGTTAACCCAGGCAAAAGGATAAAGCTTTTGAAAAAAGAAGACAAAGGCGGGAATTAATAATTTTTCCCAAAAACTCTGACAGCGCAGCAAAACCATTAAAGAAACTAGATCTAAATCTTCTGTTTCTGCCTTAGTCACTAGCTGAGTCAAATTATGCAAGTCGTGTTGAATGTCTGCGTCGGTAAACAGCCAATAATCGGGCGTATTAGCTGGAGTGGAGACAGATTCAATTCCCTGGTGCATTGCCCAGAGTTTACCTTTCCAACCTGTAACCAGAGGCTTGCCAGCAATTACTGTTAGGCGATCGCTTTTACCTAGTTGAGTGGCAGTGGAAAGAGCAATTTCGGTAGTGCGATCGCCACTATTGTCATCCACTAAGACAACAGAAAACTGACCAGCGTAATCTTGATTTAATAAAGAAGTTAAACTAGCTGCTATTACTTCGACCTCATTTCTGGCAGGTACAACGGCGCAAACAGTGGGGTAGTCATTTAATCCTTGAGAGTTAGCCAGACGACAATCTGCACGCCAAAAATTCCCCCAGAACAGTAATAAAAATAACCAAATACTCAAAGAAAAAATAGCACCCATGATGATTATCACTGGCTTACCCTCCCTTGCCCAGAAAAACTACAGAAAAACTAAATTTCATTAATTCCAGATATAAGAGATATAAAGAAGAATATCAAATTAACATTTCATCTTGTTCCTGAAATTAGCAATGTCGATCGACTCTAACTCTCTTTGGTTGATATTTAATACTTTTCTGGTTTTTGTGATGCAGCCAGGATTTATGTGTTTGGAATCGGGGTTAACCCGCGCGAAAAATAGTATCAATGTGGCAATCAAAAATCTCCTTGACCTGGGTATTTCGATTTTGCTTTTTTGGGCTGTGGGTTATGGCATCATCTTTGGGACTTCGATCGCAGGGATTTTTGGCTGGGATCATTTTTTCTTTAATCCTGAAGCTTTTTCCTCTGGGGAAATGGTATTTTTCCTCTTCCAAATGATGTTTTGTAGTACTGCCACCACGATCGTTTCTGGTGCTAGCGCCGAGAGACTCAAGTTTCACAGTTATGTAATCGTCACCGCGATCATTTCAGGCTTAATCTATCCTTGTGTGGCTCATTGGATTTGGCATAGTAACGGTTTTACTGATGGTTTTGGCTATTTAGAACAGTTAGGTTTTATTGATGTTGCTGGTGCGACAGTGGTTCATAGTGTCGGTGGTTGGGTTTCTTTGGCAGTTATCTTAGTTATTGGGCCAAGGACAGGAAGATTCGATCGCTCTAGTAGCTCTAGTAAATTTCGGGAAATTTATGCTTCTAACCTACCTTTATCAGTTTTAGGGGTGATGCTGATTTGGCTGGGATGGTTGGGTTTTAATGCTGGCAGCGTGACTCCTGAAGTAACTAGCGTGGCTTTAACTGTCCTCAATACTCTGCTGGCTGGTGCAGCAGGAATGCTCTGTACTGGTTTTATTGGTTGGCAAAAATTAAAAACTAATAAGGCTGAAGTTTTAATTAATGGTTCGCTAGCGGGTTTGGTTTCTATTACTGGCGTTTGTAATGCCGTTCATCCCGTAGTGGCGATCGCCATTGGTGCAGTAGGAGGCGCAGTTATGCTGCTGGTCAGCTCTGGGCTAGTCTACTGGCGCATTGATGATGCGGTGGATGCTATTCCTGTTCATTTGGGGGGTGGTATTTGGGGGACTATAGCAGTGGCACTGGTGGGCAATCCAGATGCGCTTAATTCTGAATTGAGTCCAGTTGGTCAGTTACTGGTACAGCTATGGGGGATTATCATCTGTGGTTTGTGGGCGTTTGGGGTGACTTGGATTTTACTCCAGCTAATTAACCGTTTGATGCCGTTACGAGTTTCTCTAGCTGATGAAGATCGTGGCTTAAATATTTCGGAACACTATGCTAAAAGTGCGGTGTATGAAATGCTGCGGGTCATGGAGCGTCAAGCAATTGAGCGAGATCTTAGTTTACGAGTTCCTGAAGAACCTTTTACAGAAATTGGTTATGTCGCCAAACATTATAATCAGGTAATAGATTCCCTGGAAGCTTCCCATCAACAGCTTCAGCAATTTAACACCGAGTTAGAACAGAAAGTGAAGCAACGTACGGCTGAATTATCTACTGCCAAAGAGAAAGCCGAGGTAGCTAACCAGGCTAAGAGTACTTTTATTGCCAATATGAGTCATGAACTGAGAACTCCCCTCAACGCCATTATTGGTTTTGCGCAATTGATGGCTGGCAATCAAACTTTACCCAGGGAAGAACAAAGACAGATCGGTATTATCAATCGTAGTGGGGAACACTTACTATCCTTGATTAACAATGTGCTAGACCTTTCCAAAATGGAGGCAGAGCAATTAGATTTAACCATTAGTCAGTTCGATCTTGATGCTTTGCTTAACGATTTAAAGCAGATGTTTAGTCTTAAAGCTGCTAACGCTAATCTAAAGCTAGATTTTATGGTTCATCCTGATACACCACGCTATGTTTTGGCAGATCAGGGCAAACTACGCCAGATTTTAATTAACTTACTCAATAATGCGCTCAAGTTTACTAGTCAAGGAAGAGTTGCTCTCAGGATCTTACCTACTTTAGCCAGCAAACCAGATGAACCGACAGTACTAGCTTTTGAGGTAGAAGATACGGGAGAAGGGATTGCACCTGAAGAACTAGAACATCTGTTTCAGCCTTTTAGCCAAACTCAATCAGGTAGAAAAGCTCAGGAAGGTACAGGGTTGGGACTAACCATCAGTCGTAAATTTGTGCAGTTGATGGGGGGCGATCTCAAAGTGCAATCGGTGGTCAATCGGGGCAGTATTTTTAGTTTTAAGATTCAAGTGCAAATCGTGGCTTTAGAGCAAATTGCCCCAGCAAAAACTGCTCCTCAAGAAATCATTGCCCTAGCGCCGAATCAACCCCAACCGCGAATTTTAATCGTGGACGATCGCGAACTTAATCGCGAACTATTAGTCAATATACTTCAGCCACTGGGTTTTGCTCTCTGTACCGCAGTTGATGGCGATGAAGCGATCGCTATTTGGCAATCTTGGCAACCAGATTTGATCTTGATGGATCTGAGGATGCCTCATCTGAATGGCGAAAAGGCAATTGAAATAATTAAAAGCGATCGCACTTCTACTACTAAAATTATTGCATTAACCGCTAGCGCTCTAGAAACAGAACGAGTAAGTATTATGGCTCTAGGCTGTGATGATTTTATACGCAAACCATTCAAAACCGACGATCTGTTATTAATGATGACGAAGCATTTAGGCTTGTGCTATACCTATGCAAGCAATACTGTAGATTTACCCTTACCGCCACTCACTTTAAATGACCAAGCTTTCGAGAAGATATCCAATCAATTATTATTAGAACTTCAGCAGTCGATCATGGCAATTGATCTAGCTAAAATTGAGCAGATTACTCAGCAGATCGCCCAGGAAAATGAACTATTAGCTCAGGCAATTGAGCAACATATTAGTAATTTTGAATACGAGCATATTTTGAACTTATTACCTTTTAATTAGCATTATTTCAGGAAAATTAACGAGTGAAAAAATTAATGGCAGCTAAGGAGTTGAACAACATCCTGATTGTGGATGACACTCCTCAAAATTTACATTTGCTGGTGGATCTTCTGACTAACTATGACTACCAAGTTAGACCTGTGCCAAACGGTAAGTTAGCTCTCTCCGCAGCCGAGATTAATCCGCCCGATCTGATTCTCTTAGATATTATGATGCCTGACCTTAATGGTTATGAGGTCTGTAAACAGCTGAAAACTAATCCTAAAACTAAAGACATCCCCATCATTTTTATCAGTGCGGGGAATGAAGCGGTAGATAAGGTTAAGGCTTTTGCGATTGGTGGTGCTGACTATATTAACAAGCCGTTTCAGATCCATGAAGTGTTGATGCGGATTAAAAATCAGCTGGTGGTCAAAAGCCTCCAACAACAGTTAAGAGCCAAAAATGAGCAGTTGAAACAAACTATCATTCAACTCAAAGCCAGCCAGAAACAAGAGTTTGAGTCGCAAAAACAGCTAGCCTTAGCTAAAATCACCTCTGGCATTAGCCAGCAGATCGACAACCCCATAGCGGAAATTAACCATACTCTCGCTCAAATCAGACAGTTTGGTCAGGCTACCCTCGAAAACCTTCCTATTTTTCTGGCTAAAATTTCTCCTCAACAGCAAAAATATTTTGCCTCACTGTTAAAACAGTCTCAAAATAACCAAATTAATCCTCTGCTATCAAATCTCAAAAGACAAGAGTTAAAGAATCAGCTTGTAACTAAGTTAGCTAGATTTCAAATTCAAGAAACAGCTAAAATTGCCGATACATTAATTGAACTGGGCTTTAATGAGGAAATAGAAGACTTTATGCCTCTATTTGCCAGTGAAAACTATTGGGAAATCTTCGATCATGCCTGTCTAATTATTAACCTGCATCAGAACATTAATCACATTACTGACTCAACGGTTAAAGTTAGTAACATAATTTCGGCTTTTGAAGACTATTCAGACTATAGCTACAGTAAATCTCCTAAACGCTTGGCTAATCTAGAAAATACCCTAGCTAAAGCCCTCAGTTTACTTGCCCCTAATTTACCCTCTGGAGTGCAAATCATTAAACGCTATAGCCCAGTTTCAACTATTAGCTGTTACCCTGAAGCACTGCAACAAGCCTGGTTTCATTTGATCCAGAATGCGATCGAAGCAATTGGTACTCATGGCATACTCACGATTAATCTTTACCAGCAGCAAGACTATCTCATGGTGGAGATTATTGATACAGGAGAAAGTATTAATCCAGAAATATTAGATAAACTCTGCGATCCATTTTTCACAACTAAATCCGCACAGGGCAAAGTTGGTTTAGGACTGGCGATCGCCAAGCAAATTATTGAGCAACATAATGGTAGCA
The DNA here is from genome assembly GCA_019359095.1 of Pleurocapsa minor HA4230-MV1. Classification (NCBI taxonomy): domain Bacteria; kingdom Bacillati; phylum Cyanobacteriota; class Cyanophyceae; order Pleurocapsales; family Pleurocapsaceae; genus Pleurocapsa; species Pleurocapsa minor. The sequence goes on from JAHHHZ010000003.1 coordinate 34,356, forward strand.
TTGCTGTTCAACTACTGGCGGAAAAAATGACCCTGCCAGGAAATACCAAGTTTACAATTTCTTTGCCTCTGTCTGTCAATCAGATTTAGTATTACATCAAGTATGGATAATAACTTTAAATAGAGTGATTCCCCAAGTCCCCAAGTCCCCAAGTCCCTAAATTAAAACATTTAACTGTTCATCCGAACCTGATATTACTTAAGACTTTGGGGAAGGGTAATAGTGAAAGTTGTTCCCTGTCCTAAGACGCTTTCTACAGTAATATTTCCCTGATGATTTTCCACAATGGCTTTGGTGATCGCTAGTCCTAAACCCGCACCTGTAGAGGTGTTTATTTGACGCTGGGGAGAATGAGCAGGATCGGCACGATAGAAGCGATCGAAGATATGGGGTAATCCTGCTTCGGGGATACCCTGACCATTATCTTTAACTTTAACCTCTAGTTCATATTGACTATGAGCTTCGCGGACTCTGATCGATTTGCTTGTCGGTTTGATTAAGGCTAATTGCACTTCCACGGAGGCTTCTTTGGTCTCATGCCATTCGCTATGCTCGATCGCATTAGCAATCAGATTAGTAAATAAACGAGATAAGTAATCCCAGTCGCCTTGAACGGTAAAAATATCTTCCTCATTGAAATTTTTAGCAAGATTTTCGACCATATTTTCTGGTTCGACAATGCGCAAAGAAAGAAATAATCCCTTTTGAGTAGCAGCAATGCGCTGTTCTTCAATTACATCGATTAAAAGGGCATCTAAAGGCACGGCTTGCCAGTCTAGTTCGGCGATTCCACTATCCGTACGGGCTAAAAATAATAAGTCATTAACTAATCTGCCCAATTTTTGAGTCAGACGTTCAATAATCTGTAATTGTCTTTGCTGTAGCTGAGGTTCGGCTTCTGGATAAGCTAACGCCATCTGGACATTGGTTTGGATCGTAGCAATCGGATTGCGTAATTCATGGGAAGCGTCGGCGGTAAACTGCTTCAGACTAGAATAAGATACCTGTATCGGCTCGATCGCAATCCCCGATAAAAACCAGCCAATTCCACCCACGGAAAGAATCATCAGGCTGATACCAATGATCAGATCCCTGGTTAGCTGATGAATCGGCTTGGTCACTTCAAACCAGGGATGACTCACCCGCAAATAGCCTAAAACCCGATGTTCTAACTCAACTTTCTGTACAATCTGGCGAAAAATGCGATCGCCCGTTAAATAAACCGTCTCACCAGTACGATTAGGATGAAGAGGGTAGTCAATCGGCTGGGCAAAAGTAGACCACAATAGCTGTTGCTGAGGATTAAACCATTCCAAGTCAATATGATCGTCTTCTAAATGCTCGACATTCTGATTAAAGCTAGCATCAATATTCACGCCATATCTACCCTTTGTCTCTGCTAGAGGCTGAATTACTAACGAGCGATCAATTACTTCAACCACATGCTTTAAAGTGTCATCAATGCGATCGACTAAAGTCGTGCGGACATAAAAATATACGCCGATCGCAAATAACAAGAGCAACACTGCCGTTACTGCGGTGTACCACAAGGCTAACCGACGACGAGTAGACTGAAATAGTAAGTTCATTTACAGAAGGTTGATTGTTAATTGTTTAATATTGAATAATGAATAAAATATAAGACTTTTTTTATTTAAAGTAATGCAAGACTTTATTCAAAACGTTTCTCGCTATCCGCGCTATCTCATTAGCTTTTCTTTGGGCATTTTCTGGTTTTTCCTCCAGCAACTAAGACCATTTCTCAAAAATCCCGTAACAGCGATCGCTTTAGTTGGTTTCTTTGTCGGTGGCTTCTCTCTCCTCTACCTAACCCTCGAAGCAATGTTGGGCATTAGTTAATCATAAATTTAGAAGCTAATAGCTGATAGCTGATAGCTAAAAAATAAATACTCAACAAAACTAGTTTGCCTTCAGCTAATTATGATTCCAATTCATGACGAGAATCCTACCTACGGTACGCCGATTGTAGTTTATGCTTTAATCGCCATTAACGTGGTGGTTTTTCTGCACCAAATAACTTTAGGTGCTGGATTAGATGGTTTTATGCAACTTTATGCTGTAATTCCTCAACAGTTGACCGCTAGTTTTGATGGTATACCGATTAATCAGCCTGTACCAGAGATTTTAACTTTAATTACCTCCCAATTTCTCCACGGAGGATTAATGCATATAGGCGGAAATATGCTGTTTCTCTGGACTTTTGGCGATAATATTGAACAGGATTTAGGTCACTTCAAGTTTCTCTTGTTTTATCTAACTTGCGGAGTTTTAGCTGGTTTGACTCATTGGTTTTTTGGTATGCAGTCGGGAGTCCCTACAATTGGGGCAAGTGGCGCGATCGCTGGAGTTATGGGAGCATATTTAATTAAGTATCCTAGAGCCAAAATTGTTACTTTACTGCCATTATTTATCATCTTTACGACAGTACGTATTCCTGCCATCTACTTTCTCGGCTTTTGGTTTGTTCAGCAAGCATTGAGTAGCGTAGCATCACTAGGAATGCCTCAAGCTGCTGGAGTGGCGTATTGGGCGCACGCTGGGGGATTTGTCTTCGGGGCTATTTTGGGGCCAATGTTAGGTTTAATGAGCGATCGTAAATGATTACTGATTACTGAAATTGTATTCCTGTGGTGTTACTAATTTTGTGGGCATCAAGCAAATTTCAAATGTTGCAAGATCATTAGCTTAGTTGCCCACCCTACTACTTATTACCTATCGTTAATTTTAAGATTTTCTCTGCCTTGTTAATAAAATACTCTGCTTGAGATTGAAATATTTTTGCCATTACATGGTTGATTATTAGATAATTATAAAAACTATTTGATAAATCGATTCATATATCTAACAGCTTCTTCCTTACCCGAATAAGAATCATAATATGATATGAGCGGAATCAAAGTCCCCGCTTTAAATTTAAAAGTTATTCTGCTAGTTGTGGTGTCCATGCCATCACTAGTTTCTAACAACACTTTTTCCAAATCTTTTAATGAATAATTAACTATTTGCTTGCCAAATAATCTTTTGCGTTCAATCGCTAATTCTTTGGTTTTATGGGACAGAGTACAAGTAATGTCAGTTTTTGTTATCCAAATAATCATACCAACTAAGGTAAAGAAGAAGGCTAAACCAAAACCTGTAAACACTACATCATCATTTTTCTCTTTAAGTTTTAATATTTTTTTATTGTTATTGTTTATAAATTCATTTAATTGAATTGTATTTTGTTGCCATTGCTTATAGTGATAATCGCTAGGATGACGTACTAAAACTATTTCTTCTACATTTGTTGCCAATACTGCTTGATACTCAGGTTGATTTGCCTTATCGTTATATCTTTTTACTATTGCTGCATGAGGAAGATCTGCAAATAAAATATTTTGTTCTCTTTTAATTCCTAAAAAATTTGTATTTAAAAGTTTACAACTAACAACTTCACTCTTTGATGTGAACTTTTCACAAGACAAAGTAGTTGAATAAGTAGTAGTTATAGTAAATAAAAAGAGAAATAAAGTCAATCCAATCAAAGCTAACGTAAACAGGTGAACCAAAACAGGATTGACACGCAAGATCAATTCTTCTTCAGTTAGTTTAATAATATTAATTCTTGAAAATAAAACTTTCATTACATTCTTAAGCACACTTAATTTAATTTCAATAACACTACACAATCCAAAAGCTGTTTGATTAGCGATCGCTTTTTTGAGTGTTGGTGTATCCTTGACATTAACAACCTCTAATTCAAAGGTATTAAAAGAATGGATAGCAGCAGAAATTAGAGATTTTATCGCAGATTATCAACAAAAAAACTACACTGATATTATTTAAAGTTTTTAATTTCATCTTGAACTTGTTTATATTTAATCAGATCTCCTTGCTGTTTATATAAAACTGCTGCTCGATTAAAATTTTCACCAGCTTGAAACCTATCATTTAATACACAATATATTAATCCTTTATACCAGTAAGCATCTGCATATTCTTGATTAATGGTAGTAGTTTTATTCAAATCTACAAGAGCTAAAGTAAAATTATCCATTGAATAATATACAATTCCACGAGCGAAACATGACTCAAATAAATTAGGATTTATTTCTAATGCTCGATTAAAATCTTTAATTGCTGCTTCTTTTTGTTCTAAATTAAAGAGTATGCCACCTCTATTGTGATATGCTGCTGCCAAATTTGGATTGATTAAAATAGCTTGTGAAAAATCATCAATTGCTTTTTTGAACTGTCCAAAGTCTTTATAAATTAAGCCTCTATTATAATACCTATGCCTTACCCATAAGTGCTGAAACATAAGCAAAACCAGCTACTCTAGCTAAAAAAGTAGAAAAGAGATTAAATATGTTGCAATCATGGGCAAGCGAAGAACTTAAACATGCTACGCTACCAGACAAAAGATTGAATAAGAGATTAATCAAGATTGTCGAAAACTTGGCTCAACAACCTCATGCCAGTATTCCACAAGCAAGTGGGGATTGGGCAAATACAAAAGCCACTTATAATTTTGGGAAATCCGAACGAATAGAGGCTGGAGCGATAATTGAGGCACATCAGAAACAAGTAGCAAAGAGAGCCTCAAAAGAAGAAATCATCTTAGCAATACAAGATACGAGCGACTTTAACTTCACCCATCATCAGGCAAAAACTGAATCACAAGGATTTGGTCTGACCTGCGCTCAGAAATATGTCAGAGAATTGAAAGTTCATTCTCTAATGGTATCAACGACTCAAGGAGTACCGTTGGGAATTCTAGAGCAACAAATATGGACTAGAGCAGTTGAACAGAAAAAGAATCAGAAGACACAAAAAAGCATTTTCAACAAAGAAAGCAAACGATGGCTAACAAATCTAGTCAGTGCGGAATTAGCAATTCCATCAACCACGACAGTCGTAACAGTTACCGATAGAGAGGGAGATATCTATGATTTGTTTGCTCTTGATAGAGAACCAAATTCTGAATTATTGATTAGAGCCAAACATATGCGAAGCGGTATCCTTTAGGACAATCGAAGAGTCAATCGTGAACTCAAATTCATCAAACAAGCAATGAAACGAGTTCCTGATGCTGGTCAATTAAAAATTTTCGTTCCTCGTCAAGATGAGCAAAAATCTCGAACCGCTAATCTCACAATTCGTTATGCTAAGGGTATGACGGGTAATGAACTACTCACGGCTACTCCGCTTCGCTGCGTTGAGCCATGAGTTTCTGACGCTTCACCTGAGCTAGTTGCTGAAAACCTCCGCAGTATTTCACGTTGGGATTACCAGTAGAGCTAGACTCATCGGCAGTCTTAAACGAGGACAGTTCCTGCCCACGCGCCCAAGTTAAACATACTTGAGCCGAGTTTATGTCACGATCTTCGGTATGACCACACTCTTGATTGGAGCAAATGTGCATTCTATCGGACAACGTTTTCTTCGTTATCTTCCAACATACATTGCATCGTTGAGTCGGTTTTAACGAGCGAGTTGGAGCTTCCAGATATATAGCACCAGCGTCATTTGCCTTATATTTAATTGCCTGTTTTAGCATTCCAATTCCAACATCTAGCATCGAACGGTTAAGCCCTGTTTTTTGACGTTTACGTTTGCTACCCTTGAGGGCTTTGCGCGTCATATTTTTAATCTGGAGTTTTTCAGTGGCAATGAGGCTATTACAGCTAACTATGTCTACTGCCTGATGATGAACCCAATTTTGACGCTTGTTTGCTATCTTTCTTTTAAGCTTGGCTAGATGTGATTGAATTTTCTTCCATCGTCTAGATGCCTTGATTTTCCTTTTCTCTGGTTTTCTTTTCCTCCTTAACTGCTTAGATATTTTGTTGATTTGGGACTGGGCTTCTTTAAGAAACTTGGGAGGCTCAATTTGACTGCCATTACTATCAGCAATCGCAGTCTTGCAGCCAAAGTCCAATCCTATAGCACCATTGCCTGTTTTTCTCTCAGGAACACAGACAATAGTGATACTGGCATACCATTTGTTATTTCTGTACACAATGGTAACGGTAGTTGGCTTCCCCCAAGTCCTTGCCTGACCGCGCATTTGAATTTTGCACTTCAAGTCAGTTAACTCAAGATACCCGTTTTTGCCGTTGCTGTGTATCTTAAATCCCTGTCTTGGATCAGGATAAGTCCATCCAGAATAACGTCTGATTGACTTGAATTTAGGATACTTAGCTAATCCCTGAAAAAACCGTACAAAAGCAAAATCAACTCTTTTCAAAGTTGCTTGAAGAGATCCAGCGTTTAACTCTAGATATTCAGTCCAAGTTTGCTTAAATCCAGGCAGGGAGGCTTGCTGCTCAAAGTAGTCTACAGAATGACCAAGCTTTCTGTATTGAGTAATTCTGTTAGACACCGCACCGTTATAGACATATGCGTGCATACGTCGCCAGTCAAACAGCTTTTTAAGCTGACTGGTAGACGGATATAAGCGATAGGTAATACGGCGTGTTAACATATTTATTTACTTGACCTATATGTAGTATATCATGAAGCCACACAAAGGATCTCACTCTGTTTACTCAATTCACCTGCACTTAGTTTTGGTAACAAAATACAGAAAAAAGTCATTACCTCAGACATGATGCGCGTAATGTCCGAGGTATTCCAGAGAATCTGTAAAGCTAAAAAAAGCACGATGATTGAGTTCGACGGAGAGAGCGACCATTGCCACCTTTTGATCGATCTTCATCCAGATAACAATATTTCCCAGTTAGTTGCTAGCTTGAAAAGTGCATCTAGTCGCATACTACGTAAAGAGTTTGCAAATCAAATCAATCAGGTTTACTGGAAACCTGTGTTTTGGTCTGGTTCGTACTATATTTCTAGCAGTGGAGGCGTAACAATAGAGCGTTTAAGAAAGTATATCGATCAGCAATCGGCTATGCCGATTCGCCGTTCGTAGAACGTCGGAACGCTCCAGCGTTCAGTCCGAAATAACTAATCTACGAGGCATCGAGCGACGCGAAGCTGACGGACGCGCTAGCTAATCCGTGATAGACGAGCTTGCGAGCTAACCCTTTAGGGAATCCTTTAGGACTCTTGATTAGTAAGGCGGCTTTTGGGTAAGAATCTTCTTGCCCAAAACGCGCCGTGCGCTATCCCTCCCCACCCTATCTCCACTTCGTTGCGATTGAGGGTGGGGACACTCGCGAAGAAGTTGTAAGGTTTTCTATATTCCACACCTACTTTGGCTAATACAGATTTCCAAGCTCGATTTCTAAAATTGTGATCATCTATCGGATTGCCTTTACAGGATGTAAAAACAGGTTGGTCTAAATCCAAATTTTCAGATTTCATTGATAGCAAGAGAGATTGAAGTCCAGATGTCAGTGTGATAGTTCTGGCTATATTGGTTTTAGTTGACTTTCTAACTCCTCTACTCAAGCTTTCACCAATCCAGACTAACGACAAAACCCTCTCTGTGAGAAGGTTTTAATTAGATCGGAGCGACGGGATTTGAACCCATGACCCCCACTACCCCAAAGTGAAAAAATAGTTTTTGTATAGGTTGTATAAATAGGGTTTTAGCTATTGACAATAACCTTGTCTACCAATTTTCTACCAATTTTTGCTTTGTTAAAATATGTAAATTCAAGATTTCAGCAGAATATGAGTCTCTTGAATTTTGATATTTAAGACTTCTGCAACTACTGCTATACGCTGAAACCCAGCCGAACTATATTGATTAGCTTCATCTCTTTGAACTTGCTGTTCTTTAACTCCCATTTTCTCCGCTAGTTCTTTTTGGGTCATACCCAGAGCAATTCTGGCTCTAATTAGAAGCTATTGGTAATTCTTGAATTTGATGTAATCTTAATCGGTGTTTGTTGTTGCTTCAAAGCATCATATTCCTCAATTTCTTCTCTTAAGCTGTCGATCGCAATTTGCAAGCCCTTCTTACGTGATGAAAACTGTCGAGAGTGCAAAGTATCTTTAATTTGGAACAGTTCTGCTAATGCCTGTTCTAAGTCTTTGAGTTTATTTTGAGTTACTTTATACTGATGTTCGTTTTGAATCACTATTATCTTCATTTTATTTAAGTAAATCTCTAGGATCTAGAGCGATAATCCCTCTGAGATTACCATTTCTATAATTGGCGAAGCCTAGCCGTCCTAAAGGACGACGCGAAGCTAGTCCTAAAGGATAAGCTTCGCAAATGCGACACGAAGTTAGTCCTTTAGGGCTTTAGCATACCGCTTCGCATAAAGGCATCGCATTATTTTTCTATGTTGTTTGCTTTTTGCTGCGATCGCTTCAAAGTTTTAACTTACTCATCTTCAAAACCTTGAGATTTAAACTTTAAAGTTTTACAATTCTCGCTTATTGTGCGAATTGCATGATCTGGTATTCCCTCTGTTACTTCCGCTTCAATTTCTAATGTGACTTTGACTTTAGCACCGATTAAGCTAGTTAGGTGTTGCAATACCTCATCAGCAATTTGTTGAGAATGACCAATCAGACGCAGTGAGTCTAAGTCTACAGAGCCATAAAAACGACGCTTCTGTGTTAGTTGAGGTTGAGGTTGAGGAGGTGTAACTTCTTCTTCGTCTTCATCATCTCCACTTTCATCAGGATCGGGATTAATTATTGGCGGTGGTAGTGGAGGAATAACTTCTTTTTCTATTTGTTGCTGTGCTATATCGGGTTTAACCAATAAAGAGGAAGCACTTATGATAGGTGTAATTCTCTGACCGAATTCTAAACCCAAGTATTTCTGCTTAGTTTCGTCGAAACCAGTAGCATAAGCAAAGTTTTCGTTCCACAATAAATTACCAACTCCGTCAGCGATCGCATCTAATAAAACCTGTTGGTTTTTGAGACGTGGTAAGTAAAGGTAATTAGTAAGATATTTCCAAAGAGTTTTAAGATCGATGTGGTTAGAATTTTTCCACACATAATCATTGAGAATTTCCAGAGTTAGACGAGCAGCAGCATAAGTAATAATCAGATGTTCTTCATTAACTAATTTGCGACTAGCTTGAAGGACAGGAGAATCTTTTCCTTGAAGTCTGTATTCTTCCCATTCAATATCTCCTGTAGGTTCTGGTTGTTCTGGAATGAGTAGCCATTGATAAGAATCTTGTAATAGCATTTTTACCGTGTTGTCAGCATCTTTTAATTTGGCTGAGGCTTGTTTATTTTGAAAAGTATTGAGATTAAGAACCTCTTTATCAACAACAATTGAATCCCATGCTAAGAATTCATTAATTCTTTGAAATAAGTTCTCTTGTTTACTTTGGTCGCAAGCGAGGAAAACAAGTAAATTTTTACAATAGCGAGGTGCAGAACCTTTAGTATCTAGTATCTGTTTGGCTTCTATTAGAGCGTTACTATTATCGGCTTTGCTACTGTGGGTCAAGTTGGGATGAAGTAACACCAGTCTTACTCCCATTGTTGATTCATCGGGAACATCAGATGATGAGCTTGGTGCGATATGAACTCCAGCAAAATCACCTGTTTCTTGATCTTGTTTGAGTCTTCTGATTATTTCATCCCAGGTTTGGTCTTCTCTATACTGAGTAGCGCGATCAATAGCAGTGCGGGTAACATTAGGCTGAGTATCAATCCAATAGCGATCGCTACTATCAACATAAAGATAGGTTGCTTGGTTGGTGAGTCGGCGTAGAGCATCACCAAAAGTAGTAACATTTTCGCCTGGTTGGGTACAACCTAATTTAATTCGACGAATATCCAGCCCTTTGTTAGCAGCCTTCTGCAATGGTGCTGAACCCATATAGATAGTTCTAGTTACTCGACGACAAGCAGAATAACGTCCTAAATTAGAATGTTGACGGTCAAGATCGACGGGAAGAGAGTTAGTACCATCGACATCTTTATCAATGATAGGCAACCAGTTATCATCCAAATAGCGAGTTAATTCCGACTGTACCTGAGAATCTCCCATTGGTACGTTAGCAGGAAGAATCATCAGATTTTTGTCGTTTTCTTGCCACAGATAGCTAATAACCTTTGCCATCAAGCGCAAGACTCCACGAGTGCGCTGAAACTTATCTAAACTCGACCAATCTTCGTATAAACGTTCAAATAGTTCGGGGTGAATCGGATAAGCATCTGTAATTCTTCTTTCATAATCTTTTTCGCGACATTCTGCGGGGAATTCGGTTTGTTGGTCGCGATACATCTGACTAAATGCTCGCACTACAGTATCGCGAGCAGTAAATAAATTGGGATCGGGAATTTCTTTAAACAGACGACGACGAACGATATGAAAGCTTTCCTCTGCGGTAGCAGGTCGCCAAGGAGATTCGACCCGACCGATCGCATTTTTCAGACGTTCTAAAGCTTGTTTACCTCTGTCTCCACCAATCTCAATATCCGACGCGGGAATACTCACTACTAGTAAAGTGTTGTCGGCATTTTTAGCTGATTCACTAAGGGTTTGAGCAAAGGTAAAGTGAGTATCAAAGTCTCCCCCAGGTAGGTCTTTTTCGTAGTGTAGTTGACGAGCATAAGCCACCCATTCATCGATCAGAATTAAGCAGGGTGAATAACGATTAAATAATTCTTTGAGCTTGTCCCCAGGATTGGTAGAGTTTTGATCTGCCTCTGCCAACATTGCATAGCCTTCTTTGCCTCCAAGCTGCCAAGCAATTTCTCCCCAAAGAGTTTTAACTACTGTACCGTCTTTTTTCAGTTCGGGAGTCCCAGGATCGATTTTATTGCCTACTAAAACAGCAGTTTTAACATCTTTAGGAGGATTATCGATTCCAGTTTCGGTGAAAATAGTTTCGCATCCAGGCAAGTCTTTGGCAGAAACACCAAAACACAAATGATAGAGAGCTAACATAGCGTGAGTTTTACCACCACCAAAGTTAGTTTGTAGTTCGATTACAGGGTCGCCCCCTTTGCCACTGAGACGAATTAAGGCATTGGTGAGTAGGTCTTTAAGACCTTCGGTAAGATAAGTGCGATGAAAAAACTCTTTGGGGTCGCGATATTCATCGGCACAGTTTTTGTCATCTAGGTATACTTGCCACAAATCGGCTGCGAATTCTGCTTGTTGAAAGCGTCCTGAAGCAACATCATCGTGGGGAGTGACAATTTCTCGCCAGGGTTTTAAACCACCTTGAGGATCGCTTTCAATAGCGATGTTAGTAGCTTTCCGTTTCTCATGGCGGGCTTGTTCTTCATAGTAAAGTCGCCATAATTCTTTTTTCTGCTTTTCTACAATATCGGCTTGGGGTGCGGAGATTGAAGAGAGTAAGCGGGCAGTGCTATCTAAAGCGCGGTGAGCATCATCAGTGGAGAAATTTTTGCCATGCGCCCAATCATTGCGAACTATTTTAAGCTCCCCAACTAAGTTTCTTTCTGCACTTCCCAGAGTCTTTTTAAAGACATCATGCCATTCACCAAAAATGACGTTAATAAGATCGGTTACATCGTTTTGCAGGCGTTCGGCAGTAGTCCGTTTAAGATTACGATCTTCATTTAAATGGCTGAGGGCATGATTTTCCCAATGTTCGTTGTAAACAGAGCGCATTTCTCTCTCTACAAAGGGATATAAACCTTCTTTAAGAAGATCTAATGCTCTGCCTACTCTTTCTTTATTGGTAATAGCCATGTGGGAAACCTTAACGGTGCTAGTGCTAGACCCTAGAGTTCCCAAATATTAAGTAAAAGTTTGATTAATTAATATTATTGTGTATTTTTATTTATTGTTTGCCTAAAGCCTCTTCAATACTAGCTCTTACTTCGGCGATCGCATTCTCGCTTTCCCAAGGACTTTTACTCTTGAATAGTTTTATTAGCTTAGGATCGCTTTGATAGTCGCTAGCAGCTAAATATTGATAATCAGCTTCGTTGAGAAAATATACTTTTTGATCACATTTTTTGTTGTTCTTCATATACCCTATTCTACTTAACCAAATGAATCCAGGTAATTGTATCTTTAACGCTATTAAATAATCTTTTGTCTGAAGTCTAAGTACAGGACAAAAGTTGAAAAAGTAGTCAGAAAAAGGGTTTCATGAAAAGTAACTACACTTCATTCATAAAAACCCTATGGATAATGTTAACCTGCTCCGCAATACTCTAAAGCCTCACTTAAAATGGCATGGAGCAAGACTGAGTTTCCTGGCACTGTTTCTCATTGCCTTGTTTAGAGTCAAAACGGTAAATCTGGTAGATTTATCAATTGGATTCAAGAGCAAAGCGAAGACAGAATCAAGCTACAAAAGACTGCAAAGATTTCTGAGAGAGTTTGACGTAGACTACTACAGCATGGCGAAATTAGTTATTGAAATGATGGAAATACCAGAACCCTGGGTTTTGAGTCTTGACCGAACCGAATGGCAGTTTGGAGAAAAAGTGTTTAACATTCTGACCCTGGGTATTGTTCATCAGGGGGTAGCTTTTCCTTTATTGTGGTGGATGCTTGACAAGAAGGGCAACTCGAACACGAGTGAGCGCATCGATTTGCTAAAGGAGTTTATCGAACTATTTTCTAAGTATCAAATTGATTACTTGAGTGCTGACCGCGAATTTTTAGGTCATGAATGGCTCAAATATTTACTCTCACAACCAATGATGTCATTCAGAATCAGAATTAGAGAGACAGAACTTCTGGGAGATGGAAAGCATCAACTTTCAATGCGCATCGTCTTTTCTCACCTTCAAATTGGACAAAAATTATTGTTCAGAAAAAAACGAATTTTGTGGGGTCATCAAGTTTACATTGGAGCTTTGCGTCTACAAGATAATTCTCTACTGACCATTATTGCCCCCAGTTATTGCCATACCATTATTGATGACTATGCACAGCGTTGGGGTATAGAAACTCTCTTTGGCATCTTTAAAAGTCGTGGGTTTAATTTAGAAGACACTCATTTAATTGATTCAGAACGTTTGAGTCGCCTATTTGCTCTACTCACAATTGCTCTATGTTGGGCATATCGCACTGGGGAGTGGCTGTCTCAAGCAGAACCAATTTTGATTAAGACGCACGGAAGGAAGGCTAAGAGCATTTTCCGTTATGGCTTCGACCATCTTCGCTATATTTTCTTGAACTTGGATGAATCTGAAGCTGATTTTCTTCAATCTCTTCAGTTTTTGTCCTGTACTTAGGTCTGAAGTATAAAATTCAGCATTAAACCTTTCTGAAAGAGCAAGATAATGAGCATCATAAGCAGCAGAAAGGTTAAGAGTTTTTGCTAAGACTAAAGCCCGTTTATGTAACATTTATCACCATACAAGGTAATACCTATATTTAAAGCTTCTTCTAACAATTGTTCTGCTTCTTCATGTGAGATTTGTCCAGCCAAACTCATGCGATGAAAAACATTAGTAACTTCGTAGCAATATATTGTGGGAGCAATAATTTGATCTCCTGCGCTTTTCCACTGTCGCCATAGATTGCTATAAGAGATTGCATTAGGAGGATCGGATAGCAAACGCACAATAAAATTAGCATCAGCACAGATGATTTTTTGCATTATTTATTATTCCTCCAGAGGAGGACAACAAGCTTGCATCAACTGTTCATCTCGCTCATCTCGCATTTGGTGGATAATTTCAGTTACAGATGGTTTGAATGGTTGTCCACCAGTCCGTGCATGAATTTTTTTTCTTCGTGCTTCAATTCGCTCTAAGGTTGCTTCCCAATCGGATTTATGATGTAATTTTTCTTCCAACAAATTTCTTTCTTCTTCTGACAAAGAGTTAATCACTTGAACTAAAGATTCAACTAACTTAGTATTCATAACGGTTTTCCCTTTTTGAGACTTTTTGTTTATACTTTTAACTCTCTTGTAACACTCTTTCTGGCTGTTGTTTCATCGCAGTGGGGCAAGATATTTGAAGATTAATCAACAAACTAAAGCACGAGCTTTTTCCTTCAAATTGCGATCGCAGTTTAGATTCTGATTTTGCTTTTCTAGATTAAACTGCATCGCAAACTCTGCTACTTCTAGCAAGGCGGTATCTATACTTTTTCCTGTTGATTGATACCATTTGAGTACTTCTGCTAAGTGCCAATTTAATGATTTACCATCGCTGTTAATCGGAAATGGAAAAGTGTCCATATGATTATTTTTTAGCTTGAGTATGTTCTGTCTAGTACAGTTCATAATAGTTGCGATCTCTGGAATACCTACAACGTCAGGAGAGATGTAGTAAAGTTCTGAGTCAGGTATGACGCTTTTAACATTTTCAATTGCACTATAAACAGCCTCAATTGCACTATTAGAGCTACGAATAAAATCTAATCCTATATATCCACTCTGACCTATACCAAGTAAAGCGTCATCACATCCTGCTTCAAACAATCTATCTTCATAGATGCTTGGATCTGTTGTGTGGTCGGCTAATTTAAAATGTAGTGCAAAATCGTAGTCCTTCATAGTATTAAAATTTTATTGATCGGTATCTTGATCTTTATTTATGCAGCGGTCTACAATCCGTCGTATTTGTTTGGCATGATCTTGCGGATTTTTTGGCGTAGACCAAACACTCTCAAGACAAAACTTTCCACACCTACACTCAGGATCGTTATAAGGGCATTTCAGCCTAGCCCAAGCGTGTGAACTCGAACCAGCTTCTACAACCTCCCATCCATTCTCAACGGCATACTTTACAGCATCATTAATATGTTTATTGGGATGTTTTCTCACGTTTACGATTCAAATTATAATTTAAAAGTTGTCCAATGACAACCATAGTAAAAAGTACGCTGCCAGATTTTATCCTGTTAAACTGCCAATTCTCCTTGTAAAATTGTCTCTGACTGTTGTTCCATTGCAGCCAGACGAGAGATTTCCGACCAAGAAGTAACTAAACTGTTATACGAAATTGCTTCTTGTGTCCATCCTTGTCTGTCGCAAATTACATATAAGCGATAAGCTAAATCTCGACATATTTCGCTTTTGTCACCCAGTTGAGCCACTAGTAAAGCTGCACCAGTTTCTCCTTGTTTATCGAGGGTTTGAATCAGGTGTTGGGTAGCCTCCCAATCGGGAGTGCGATCGTCTTTAGCTGGATTCCAGTTTTCGGGTAGTTCTTCTCGTTTGAGCAGCCTTACTTTACCGTTTTTAGCTAACAGAATTCCTGCTTCTTCTAAACCTTTGATACTGGTATTTTTAGCTTTAGAAAGAGTTTCCGCATCGCCATATTGTCCTGGCTCAAATTGGTATTGTTCAAACCAAGTCAAAGCCCAACGAGTATCGGGGTCGAATTCTCCTTCCTGTTCGTTGAGGAATTCATCGATATAGGAGTTAATGATTTGTAAGGCGGTACGGACGCGCATAGGATTGCCATCTGCTTCTAATACTTTGCTGTAGCGTGAGAAAACTGACATTCCTAACCCAATACTGGCTTGAGCTAAATCTACTGGGGCGATATTTCCTTGTTGTAAGTTTTTTAAGTCGGTAGGAAATTCTGTTTGCAGTTGTTTGAGGAATTGGCGACGGGTAGCGGATGGTGAGTCATTTAGGCGGGGACGACAAACAAGAGCGATCGATGATGCAAGAACATTTGCACCATTACCAACCATACGATTACTTAATTCTGTACGCAAAGGCAAAGTCCCTGTGATAGAAAAACCTGCTTTGATAAGTCCTTCTAGCATTGTTTCCCAACCAGTTGAAGCTGTGGTTGAATTACCGTTTTTGCCATTAGTTTCTGTTTCTGTTTGTTTGAAAGCGTAATAAATAGTCAGAGGATATTTATCGCTTGCCATCTTACGCATTCGTTCAAATGCTTTATTTAATCCTTGCTCAAAAAATTCTTTGGCTTTTTGTTTACTACCACCGAAGCGATAGGGAGTAGCAACTAACTCTGGCTCTTTAGGTACAAGAAGAGTGCTAAATAAATCAGGATAAACTGAACCTAAAGAACGGCGCAGCAAGACATAAAAGAAATCTGAGAGGTCAGCGTAACCTATATTATCGTAGTAAGGTGGATCTGTTGAAACAACTATTGATTCTCGATAAATATTAGAAGTTGTCGCATCTATTTGGCTAACAAATCCATTTACCCAACAAGATGATTGCTCAAGTACTTTAGTTATCCAGTCTAATGCACCAAGAAAGTTACCTGTAGAATCGCTTAATGGATTAGCTTCTGCATAATCCCAAGTCATAGGGATAGCTTGACGAGCAAAAGTATTACGGGTACTGTCTCTACTAACATCCCATGAACAAATAGTAGAGTTTCTATCAGATAACCTATCAATAGCAAACGCCAAGTAAGTAGACACAGCATCAGCAATAGCAGTTGCATCTGTTCCACCTTGATTGAGAGATAAGTTATCATCAGTCATTTCTACTGCTACTACATCTTGTTTAATCTTTTCTCTGACTTCTTTTATCAAATCACTGAAAGTAGTTAAAGCAACAAGCTGGCGAGAGGTGAAAATTTCATGCCAATGAGTAATACCGTAACCGCGTCCACTTACCAAGTTGCTTGTTTCTTGGTTCATCTCTTCTTCTGGCTTCCACTTTGGCTTGGCACTCATAGCAATAGCTAATTGCTGTTCACTGGGAGATAAGTAAATTCGTCCTTTATCTCCTTCCGCTACAATCGCTATAAGTTGAGCATTGTTACGTTTAGTAATAAATTCAGCACGAATATCCTTTTCGTTAGCAACCTGATTGCATACCAAACAGCGAAACTTTGCACCTCGCCCAATTTTTGGTGGTTCAGGTGGTGTTCCTTTCCCTGTTTTTACTTCAAAGTTTACAATAGGTGGCTGCTGGCTACGATCTATAATTGGTTCTATCCAGGCTTCTTTTCCTTTTTTAGTCGATAGCTTAAAAGAACTTACTAAAGGCATCTGACAACCACAAGCAGGATTGGGACATTTAACCGTCCGCGCCCACAACCAAGCAATTACAGTAGCTTCACCACCATGTTCTTTTGGCAACTCAACCTGGGGATAAAGATGACCGATACGTTTTTTAGCTTCATCTCGCATCCACTTACCGTAATAACGCACATCTTCCGCTAATCCTTGCGCCCCTCGCCACTGGTTGATATCTTTAGTTTTTCGAGCTTCTGGATTAATTGATGGTTGATCTTTAAACTTAGGCGGAATTTCTATCAAAGCCTTGGTAATCAATACCGCTACAGGATTTAAGTCGCTTCCATGAGCTTCAATGCCCAATCTTTGAGCTTCTAAAGGGATCGAACCCCCTCCACAGAAAGGATCGTAAACTGGTGGAGCATATTCTTGCAGATATTTGCTGACTGCTTCAGGTTCGGTAGGTGGTTCATGTTTATTTTCCCAAGCCAAACAACGAGCTATTTCCTTTTGGGCTGCTTCAATGATGGGAGAGATGCCCCTTTTATCGGTTTTGATATCATCCCAGGATACCAAACCCTTTACTATCTGCTTATTGCCAACAGTTTCAATTTTGCCGATAAGATCGTGTAATCGCTGTCTTTCGACCTGTTGTTCTTCTTCTGTGGGAAACTTGTCAGGATGAGCCGAAGGATCATCAACCAATGAAGCGAATAATACCGCCCGACAAGCTGCTAGAGGTCTTCTTGCCCACCATAAATGTAGTGTAGAAGGATGCCCGTGCCGAATCGATTTTTCCCTGGCTGACTCTTGGTTAATTGCCTCAAGAGGCATGGAAACTTCGATTAGCTTTTTACGGTAAGACATAAAGTTGGCAGATAGAACAACCAACTATCATTGCTGCTTAGTTGAACTATCTACCTCAGTATTTTCTCAATAAAATTACTGTTCTCAGTAAATTTCATTAAATAAATTCTATTGCAGTGAATATCAATTTTCTTACCATAGTTAATTAAATTAATTATCGCTTTCTAAATTAAACAATTGCTGAAGAGATTTTTGTACGCGATCGCGATCGCTTGTGGCTAATTTACCAATCTTTTTAAGCACTAAATCATCATCTAGGGTAAACAATTTCATTCTGATAATCGATTTTGCTTTTAGTCCCGCACTCTTCAAATCTGTAATAGGTATATCTAAATCCCAAGAGGAATGAGATGCAGTGGTAATCATTGCCATGACACTTTTCTTAGTAGATTTATTAAATGCCGAAGCATCAGAAATAACTAAAGCGGGACGTTTTTTAGTAGCAGAACTGTCAGTAAAAGGAAAAGGTACAACTACCACTTCAAATTGTTTATAAGTCACGATAAGCTTCCTCATCAGCTTCCGATGACCATTCGCCCAGAGTAGCAGAAATTGACTCTAGATATTCCCAATCTAAGGTTGATAGTTTTTTGAGAACTACTTTTTCATCTTCTATTTCAAAGATAACGCGATCGCCTTTTTCAATCTCTAGTTTTTCTCTTACTCCTTGGGGAATAGTTGCTTGATACTTTTGAGTTACCTTGGAGGTTAATTTGCTTTTTGCGATCGCCATTATTAATCTTTACTTACTAAATATCTACTTTAGTTATACCGTAATACCGTATTACTTAAAAACCAAATTGAGGACTATCACTAAGGAAGAGGAGAAGTAAAAATGAGCAACACTTTAACACCAGCTAGGGCGATATCACCAGGGCGCATTTTACAGAGAGAATTAGATGCTCGTGGTTGGACTCAAAAAGATCTAGCATTGATTACCAATCTTTCATCACAAGCGATCGACGAAATCATCACAGGAACAAAGCAAATTACTCCAGAGACAGCTAGAGAATTATCGGCAGCGTTGGGAACTACTGCGGAATTTTGGACTGATTTAGAAGTAAATTATCGTCTAAATCTGGCAAAGAACGTTGACAGACTCTAAAACTTTAGTAAATGATTGACCCACAAATAATTATAATTTGAATGACCAGGATAAGAACGATTAAAGCCGATCTTCTAGATTTACTAGAGTATACAGAAAGCGAAGAACCTCAATTGCATCAAAAATTGCAAGAGATATAGACACAACTAGTATTGGAGTGAAGGGTATAGCAACTAGAAAAAAATCTCGTTTAATTAAAGGGAGTCTAGCAGCAACTCTTCAAGCATCTCACGCTGTTGATAATCTACAGGAAGCCAAGCTACAGAATGGCAACAATCCTAATTTTTGTTATTTTAGCGATATTGAAGAAAATTGGAATGATCTTGTAGAGCAAGAAAATTCAAGTGAAAAATTTGCTTCAAGCATTTAAACCAAAGAAACTTCAGCTTTTTTGCTAAGAATTGATTTAAGCCAGCCGATTGTTAAGTAAACTGCTTGATTGATTAGTAAGGTTTTTGACCTCGCTGTTTTAATTCCTGCAAATTATAATTAACACTTGTCACGCCAAAATCAGGCTCTTTCTGAAATGGCTGTCGGACATAGTGAACTACACAGCTATCATCTTGAACTTTGTAACTGCTAGATCGCTCTTTAACTTTCCAAGCATCACCTGCGTTAAATTCTTCAGATGGTGGAACTTCTACAATTGCCAAAATATAATGTTCGGGTTTATTTAAAGCAGTAATAATTTCGTTCTTGGTAACGGTAACTGTTTCCGCTCCTTTAATTCTGCCCTTGACTTCGATAAATCTCAACGCTCCTGTTTCGGGGATGCGGGACTCAATATCGTAACCACATTTAAGACTGCTGACATCTTTAGGTTCATAGCCTAATTTGCTCTCTGCTGCTATCACTGCATTCATGGCAAACATTTCTACTCGTTTGGTTTCCCTAGCAAACATTTGGGCTTGTGGTTCTCTTTTCCCCTGTAATCTCTGTAGCAAACCAACTGGCACAACTAATGCTCCTCCCGCTACTACAGGAGGTAAAGGAGATAAGCGTCTTTCTTGCTGTAATTCGTCGATACGCCGAGCTAATCTAGCCTGTAGTTCATCTGCTCTGGCTCTAGCTTTAGCCGAGTTAATCTTGGCATTAGTTTTACCTGCTTCTTCTTGTTGCTTAAGTTCGGCTGCGCGATAATCCCAGTAGTTGATTTCTTTGGTCAGCCTATCTTTGACTGCCACTAAAGTTTTATCGATAAGTTCTTCCTTGTGCTGCTTGACCTCTTGCAGATGTTGAGGAACTATTTGGGAAATGGCATATTTAGTTGCTTCGGTTTCAATATCTGTTGGTAAATTAGAGTCTTCTAAAAAGGTTTCGATAATGGTTTGTTCTGTTTCAGATAGGGGTCGATAATCAAGATAGGGAGCATAACCTGCATTACGGATTTGAACCTCACCCCCAGCCCCTCTCCTATGAGGAGAGGGGAGCAAGATAGGAAGAGGGGAGCAAATTTCTACATACTGCATTCGTCGAGAAACAATTCTCCTTTTCCCTGATATGTCGGTTTTAGCATCTTGGATCGAATGTTGGAGGGTAACTAAAACTCGGACTTCCTCACCAGGGTCATTTTCATCTATTAAAATACTTCCTTGCTTGAGTACATCCCGATGACGCTCTAAAGTTAAATCGATGGTGGAATCTAATAAGGGATGACCAGGGCAAATAAAAGCAGCTAAGGGCTTACCTGGAACGCTGATTAACTCCTTATCAAAACATATTCGTTCATAGCGAGTTAAAATCGGCTCTCTTGTTCCAATTTGACGACCACGATTGCGAATTAAAGCAGGAACATTGGTAATTTGGTAGCGTTTGGGTTCTCTTTGACGAATTACACCTCCTAAATGTTGGAAGGCTTCGATAAAGAATGAGCCGATAAAATGAGGTTGCAGCTTTCTAGCTTCGGCTCGTTCCATTTCTTCGCGAATGCGTTGAATTTTGGTGATATCCATCGCATCACGCGCCAATACTTTTTCTGAGAGAAGTTCTTGTAACCGTTCTCGATTTAAACGATTGGCTACTACCTGTTCTAATTTAGCTCTCGTTTCTGGTAAATCTCCGTAACGGATAGCTTCGATTAATAATTGTCGTAGCTCAACGCCATCGATCGCTTGACCCAGAACATCAAAAACTTTTCCCCCTAATGCTTTTTGTTCTATTTCTAGTTTCCTTAGTAGCTTGAGATATACATCTCCTTCTCTAGTTTCTGCTGCTAATAAATTCCAAAGGTGACAGACTTCGGTTTGTCCAATACGATGAATCCGTCCAAATCGTTGTTCTAAGCGGTTGGGATTCCAGGGCAGGTCATAATTAACCATTAAATGCGCCCTTTGTAGATTTATCCCTTCTCCCGCAGCATCAGTGGCAATTAATACCTGGATGTCTGGATCTTGGGTAAAGGCTTCTTGTGCCTTACGTCGTTCTTCTCTCCCTGAACCACCACTGATAGTTACTACCGTTTCTTGTTTGCCAATGAGATTGCGAATTCTATCAGCTAAATAGTTAAGAGTGTCCCGATGTTCGGTAAAGATGACTAGTTTGCGTCGATGCCCCCTGACATCAAATAATTCTGCTTCATTTTGCAGGATGCGACTCAGTTCTTCCCACTTCCGATCCGTGCCACTAAGCTTAACCTGTAAGGCTATTTTCTCCAGCTTTTGTAGTAATTCTATTTCTACCTTAAGCTCTGCTATAGTACGGGCAGCAGTAGCCTGGTCAACTAATTCTTCTTCAGTGGCTTCTCGTTCGTCATTGAGCAGGTCATCTTCAAAGTCCTCCCAATCTTCTTCTTTAACTCCTGGTAAGTTTTGCCAATCTAGCTCTACTTCCTGTCCTCGTTTAACTAATTCTTCCTCTTTAAGCCGTTTGTGTAATCTTTCTCGTCTTCTCTTCAAAGATTGATATATAGCTTCGGGAGAAGAAGCTAATCGACGTTGCAGGATAGTTAAAGCAAACCCCACTGTGCCTTTTCTACCATTATTACTTAAGGCATCGGCGCGGTTAAATTCTTCCCGCACGTATTCGGTAACTGCTGAATATAATTTAGCTTCTAAATCCGACAGATGGTACTCGACAGTATAGGCTTTCCGTTCGGGGAATAGAGGTTTGCCATCGAACTTGAGCAGGTCTTCTTTAACCAATCTCCGCATCAAGTCAGAGGTATCTACTGTATGTACTCCATCGCGGAATTTACCTTCAAAGCGATCGCCATCCAATAATGCCATAAATAACTGAAAGTCCGCCTCTTTGCCATTGTGAGGCGTAGCAGTTAGTAGCAAAAAGTGACGAGTCAAACTAGATAATAGTTTGCCTAGCTTGTAGCGTTTGGTTTCTCTAATGTCACCGCCATAAAAAGCAGCAGACATCTTATGTGCCTCATCGCAGACAATTAAATCCCAATCGGTTTGCTCCAGTTTGGCTTGCAAATCATCATTACGACTTAGTGTGTCTAAACGAACAATACATAAAAGCATTTCGGCAAAAGCATTTCCACTACGGGCTGTTTCAAGGCGATCGTTTGTGAGAATATCAAAAGGTAGATGGAATCGTCGATCTAGTTCATCTTGCCATTGGGTAGCTAGTGAACCTGGGCAGACAATTAAACACCGATTTAAGTCCCCTCGAATCCGTAATTCAGAAATTAGCAATCCTGTCATGATGGTTTTTCCTGCTCCAGGATCGTCTGCTAGTAAGAAGCGTAACGGCTGACGGGGTAACATATCACCATAAACCGCAGTAATCTGGTGGGGTAAAGGTTCAACTAGAGAAGTATGCACCGCCAGCATGGGATCGAACAAATGAGCTAACTGAATACGCTGGGCTTCACTGACTAAACGTAAGAGTCTGCCATCACCGTTAAAACTCCAAGGCAGAGATGAAGTAACAATTTCTAGTTCATGCTCGCGATCGCGATAAATTAATTCACTATCAATATTACCGCTAGCTTCTTTGTAAATTAGCTCAATTACATCTGAACCATACCATTTTGCCTCAACAACAGTTACCGATTGAGTAGGCAATACTCCTCTTACGGTTGTCCCTTTAGTTAAATCCTCTAATCGCATTTCCTAGCTACCGCAGACTCTAAACTTTTTCTAAAGTAGCCGATTATTTGGGGAATTGAATGTAAATTACTGATAAAGAGCGATCGCACAGCATATCCTGAAGGGCTAATCACCTTGGTCTTACGGACTCAGAACCTTGCGGTTAAACTTTATTGGAGTCCAAGCCCCCAAAAGAATAAAACTCGCCCAATAGTATTGTCATTAATTTGGTTGCCAGATGCTTGATTGGATTTAGTTTCAGAAGATTGAGCAAAAAATTTTGGGATGTCTTTGTGCGATACTCTAGATGTCAAGAGCAAGAAATGGTATGAACCTCTAAATTCACATTTAATTGTTTACGTAAGACGGTAAAAATAGCCGTTAAATTATTCATGGTAGGATTGCCTTTAGCAGATAACATTCTGTGCAGACTTTTGCTCGGCAATGAAGTCTCACAAGCTAATGCTTCAAAACCTGTAGTTGCATTGACTAAATCTCTCAAAATCAGTCTGGCTGTTTCTGGTTCACCGTTAAGAAAAAGAGAAGCTGCTTCATCTAGTAATGCTTTGGCAAATTTAGGCTCTCTTTGAACTCTAGCATTAACCGTTTCTCTAAAATCTCTAGTTATAGGCATAATATTTATTTTTGTTTCTTTTTAGATTCTTTAATTCGTCTTTTATATTCTTGACATAACTCTTTGGCTCGGTTGATATCAGCTTGTTGCTTTTTCTTTGTTCCACCACCAAATAAGACTATAAGTTGCTTGCCGAACTGTGCTAGATAAATTCGATAACCAGCCCCCCAATCGATCCTATATTCATTAATGCCATCAAACCACCTACTTATTTAAGGTATTTTCTGCTTCTAAACGAGCAACGACAATCTGCCATGCCGTATTTCTATAGCTGGTGATTCAAAATTATTAATGCTATCAATCCAAAAAGAGTGATCACTGGAAAAATCCAAGCGATCATTATCGTTTGATGAGCATACCTTGTCGCTTCTTGCGTCTGAATCACTAATTGTTGCTGCTTCTTGAGCAAAACCGAAGTCGAGTTAACCAAGCCAGTCGAAATAGTCTTCAAATTCAGATGCTCCTTGGTCAATCCCTCCAAGACTTGAACCAGCTTCGTATCTAACTTCTGTTGATTCCTCTGAACACCCTGTAACTGACTCTGCAACTGCTCATTAATCCAATGAGAAACATCAACCACCTGCGTTGTATAAGCTTCTGCCGACTCCTCCAGCTCCATTTTCGCCCTAACTATCTTCTCCCCCGAACCACCCAACACCTCAACCGCAGCAATATTTTGTGCCACACAGAAATAAAAATCAAACAACTCATTATCCACAAAATACTGATTATCCAAAAGCCATTGAGATACTCGCTCTCTAATACCCTGAGCTTCATTTTTTAATCGTTCATCAACCCATACTCGCAATTCATCCTGTTGCTGAGACAAAGTTGGCTTCTTCAAATAAGTCATTAATCCAACCTCAGACTTTCAACATTAAAACCAGCAGTTTCCAACCCAGCATATACCCGTCGCAGATAGCCCCTTAACCCAGCCAACTGAGCCGTACTAAACTCGCCATATCTTCTCGCTTCAGTAAAACTCAGCGCATTTTTATATACCGTTGTGGCAGTATCCAACCTCAACTTCGGCAAGTCAATCACCTTCAACTGAGATTCAGCCATCAACTCAGTCGTAATAAAAGAATCAAAACTTGACCAGTCTTCACACCTGCCAAAATTCCTCACCAAGACATGAGTCGCATTATCGCCAACAAACTCCAGCGTTCTTAAAAACCCTTCATAACATTCAATCGAATCATCTAGCACATACCAATTCTGAATCTCTACCCCCAGATCCTTGGCAGCCTCTAAAATATCGCTAGCCGTTAACCAATGATTAAATGCTTCCTCCACATTCCCAGGCAAATCCACCAACACCAATTTCTCTAAAGCCAAGTCCAAAATTTGGTCAGGTATTTTCAGATTCCGATCCAGTTCACTAAAGCGAGTCGGTAAGGCAAACTCAGGATAGGCTTTCAAAAAACTCTCTTGTCTATCCGCATCCACCCCATAGAAATCTAATCCAGACTCTAAACAGTAAGCCGCCTTTAATTTAGATAGCAATGTCTTGCCCACACCACCTTTCTTACAATTAGAAATCTGAATCCCTGGACGAGTAGCAATTAATTCAGATGTTGATTCTTCTATTTGGGTCTTAACTGTCATAATGTCTAACTATTTACTCGCAAATAACTTATCTACCGCTGAGCGCTTTCTATCTGATTGACTTATTTCAGTACTCGCATCGTCTCCAATTTTTTCAAGCTGTTCTGGGGGCAATACCGAATTAACAGTACGAGGTATTTGTATTCCTTCTGCTTCTTGGTTTAAAGAACGACGATATTCAGTGTGATATTGCTTGAGTGTTGCCGAACTAATCTTGACTCCACTTTCGCTTATCGATTCAGCCAAGTCATCATATTCACATCCCCTTGCTAAAGCTGCCTCAATTCTCAGATGTAACTTAGCCACCAACTTTCTCAAATATCCAGGCTGAGTTGCTTTGTTCTTCGTCTTATCTAACTTACGGGCGATCGCTTTTTCCAGGGGACTTAATTCAGACTGATTCATTTCAAGTTTTTAGTACTTAATCTTCATTCATTGTGCCAAATATTCAAGCAGTTCAACAAATTATTTAAATAAAAAAGATTCACTTTCAGTGTGATAGATTAGCTTTGGTATGACTAGTTATATACTGGTCAAAATTTCACACCTGATGCACCCTTTGTGAGCATAAATAAAATACACGTATTTTTTAAATAAATATAGATTGGGTATTTTTGGTTATCTTTAAACATCAATAATAAGATATGTAAAATAGCTTTTAAATAATAGTTTTAACAGCTTAAAAATGTCACCATCAAAATAGATTAAGCAAGAATAAGAATTTTTATCCAAATGGTTTGCTCGATTGGGAGACTCTACGCCAAAGTAAACGACTATGCGACTGATAATTACTACACTCAAAACCAAGGATTAACTAATAGTCAATGGTATGGACAAGGTGCAGCAATACTTGGTCTTAATGGTCAAGTTTTAACGACAGAATACAACAACGCCTATCAAGGATTAGATACTCAAGGTAATCCCCTTCGGCAAAGACAGTCGGGAAAAAAATATAATCCAGGCAGAGATATTACCCTCTCTGCTCCTAAGTCTGTCTCACTACTAGGGCTAGTTAAACAAGATAAAGCCGTAATCGAAGCTCATCAACAAGCAGTAAAAACTACTCTTGCTTATCTAGAGCAGAACTGTATCTTTACTAGAACAGGAAAAGGGGGAGCTAATCATCTTCAGACAGATAATGCCTTGTTCGCTGTTTTCCAACATGACGATAATCGCAATCAAGATCCTCAACTCCATAGTCACTGTGTGGTTTTTAATCAGACCAAAGGAGCAGATGGAAAATGGCGATCGATGGATAATCGCGAGCTATATCAACAAAAGATGACGATAGGCATGGTCTATCACCATGAACTAGGGCGAGGACTTCAAGCTCTCGGATATGAACTGAACTGGAATCGCGATGGCACGTTTGATGTTAGGGGTTATAGTCCAGAACAGCTAAAGAAATTTAGTACTCGCAAACAAGAAATAGAACAAGCAGTAGGGCATGAGGCTAATGCAGTAGCCAAAGCTAAAGCCTGTACCAAGACTCGTAGAGATAAAGTACACCAAGAAGAGTCAGAAAGAGAGGAACTCAAACAAGCATGGCAACAAAGAGCCGAACAGTTAAATATTAGACATCCTGAAGTTAACGCTCGCCCTCAGCAGGTTAGTAACTTAAAAGATCGAAGCAAGCTAGTTAGTGAAGCTATTGAGATAGTTACAGAGCGTCAAGTAGCTTTTCCCAGACATATACTCCTGAAAGAAGCACTGCGACAATCTCAAGGAAACTATAGTTTGGATGACTTAGAAAAAGAAATTGATCGCCATAAGAGTTTAATCAAAACTCAAGATGGAAGATTAACAACGGAAGCAGCTATTAATCGAGAACAGCAGATTCTTAATTTGGCTAGCAACGGCAAAGATAAATATCCGACTCTAGCCAATATAGAAACTGCTCATCAACAAGCTCAGAAACTACGGCTAAATAAAGCCCAGGCAAATGCCTTAAATCATTTTGTTCATAATCGAGATGGCGTAATGCTCTGTCAGGGAGATGCGGGAGTAGGTAAAACCTACACAGTTAAAGCCCTAAAAGAAACCATCTCTTCAGAAACTAAGATGCGGGGTTTAGCTCCCAGTGCTGCTGCTGCGAGGGAACTAAATAAAGGAGCAGATATCAACTGTCAAACCCTGGATGCCTATCTAAATATTCCCCTTAAATCTCTACCCAAAAACGAATTGATTGTGGTGGATGAAGCGGGGATGATTAGCAGTAGCCAAATGCAGAGTTTGTTAGAAACAGCTCAACAAACCAACTCTCGTATATTACTCATCGGCGATACTAAACAATTAGCTGCGGTACAGGCTGGCTCACCTTTTAAATTACTACAAGAGCAAACCAACCTACCCACAATCGAAATCGATCTCAATGTTCGGCAGCAGAATTTCCAGCTCAAAGAAGTTGTAGATTTATTGTCCAAAGGAGAAATAAAACAGGGATATCAAAAGCTTAACCAACAGGGCAGCATCAAACAGATGCCGATT
>JAHHHZ010000004.1 GCA_019359095.1 Pleurocapsa minor HA4230-MV1
CACGCCATTTTTCGAGAGGCGCTGCCAGCATTTCTTCCAGTTCGGCATCATCTTCAACAATATAGAATCTGCGCTTACTGTCATCGGTTTCCAAGGCAGTATCAAAGTCTTCTGTATTAATTTGGAGATCGCTCTGCTTATCTTGTAGCTTTAGAACGTCGTCAAGTGAATAACCAGCAGCAAGTATTAAAATAGCATCGGCAGCCTCTTCTGGTAGTTTAGAGATTAATTTATCGACATCATCATCCGTAACCACAGATCTCACTGCTGCTAATAATTCTTCTGGAACTCCCAATCTTAATAGGTGACGATCGCGAATATCGGCAAATCTTTTTTGTCTGGATGCTTTAGGGTCGGCTGCTATTTCTCTCTCAATTGATGCTACTTCTTCGACATCAATAATTTGTAATGCACCAGATTCGGGATTAATTTTACAAACTCTTCTTTGCGCCCATTGGTATGCTTCGTCGTGATTATCCACCCATAATAGTAAATAAGTATTACCAGTTTCGGGTTTAAGCACGATCGCCCGATAGCTGCCATCAACTCTGACGGATTTGAGGTTTTTATCGGTAGCATTATGAATTGATTCGTAGTTAATCCCTGAGCTAGTAGGATTTTGCCTAAATTTGCTAATAAAAGAATTGGTTTTAGCTTGAGTCTGTTTGGGTAGCTTGCTAAAAGCATCTAAAAAGTCGGCGGCGATCGCTATGCGGATATTGTGGTTGAGCATTTTTTTAAAGTAATAAGTAATAAGTTTTAAGTTTTAATTGGCTAAATATTGATGGTAAAAGGCTTCTGGGTTATTTAAAACCTCGTTCACGGTTATGGTCTTCCAGCCATTTTGGGTAAAGGTTTCTGTTTCGCTGGAGTCTATGACTAGAGCTAATTGGCGATCGCTCCAGGCTAGTTCTGCTTCGGCAATTACAGTGTCAGTATCGTCTGTAAATTCGTAACCGACTTCGGGTACTTGCCAATTATGGACTGCCATATAATCGATTAGAGCGATCGCATCTTCGTCAAAGACTAATTCTTTGATTTCTTGCCAAATCGGATTGCTATTTCTTGTAGATGTTTCTGGCTCTGCGGTAGGTGAAAGCAGGATTTTTTCTAGTTGTGTTTCCTCTTCAGAATCACTGTCGTTAACCAGATAGCTGTAATCGAGAAACTGAAATAGGTTGAATTGCCGTAAAACTCCCGTCCAGGCTTTGATTACTTCATCATCGACCCCTGCAAAGCGATCTCTAAGAGATATGACTATCAGAGAACCTTTACTGTCATAAGATTTGTGTTTTGGAGGGGCGATCGCGAAATAGGATTGAATTAAATTATTCTGTTGGTTTGATTTCCAATCAAGGCTAGCTAAACGGCAAGAGTTATTGAGTTCAAAGGTATTGATTATTTTAGAGCTAGTTAATTTACTAACTTCTTGTTGCCAGATGTCTCGATTGGTTTGGACTTGAGGATTGATATAGGCAAGAGTTCTTAATAACGCCCATTTTTGCCATAGATGGCGATCTGGATTACTGAGATAATTGACTAACCAAACGAAACTATCTTTGTTTTCTAAAGGTCGTAGTTGTTCGCAATTATATTGTTGATGAAGTTGATTTTGATTGTTGCGAAATACAGTACTAATATCTTGGGTTAAGAGATTGACATAAGCTCCCGCCTGCGAATTGAATTGAGATTCAACATCAGACCAAGTAAGCGACCAGACGTGAAAGTTTCCACTTTTGGCGATCGCCATTCGTTGTTGAAAGTCTTGTGATAAGCGATCGCTATGATATTCCCAACCATCGGTAAAGACAGCAATGGGTTTGATATCTGAAGACTCTTTAGCAGGATAAAAAACAAAATCAGCACGACTGGGAATAGCTACTCCGTTATTTTGGTCGAGTTCTACCTGGGGTTCTATCTGCCAGTTTTGTTCGCCAATAGAGAGAAAATAGCCAGGTTTTCCCTTAATTACTTCTTTACGCAGTGTAGTTGTAGTTGGTTTATCTTGATGACGATATCGGGCTAAGGCATCGATGAAACGCTGTTCTAGAACACTATCGAACAGGGCATTTAGCTTGACCTCAGATAATCCTGGTTGAGATAGGGTAATTTTATCCTTGCGAGTGATAATGGCATTTAAAACAGCGATCGCACTTTGACGACTAGTGTTATCTTGCTCGAAGTTATTGCGATAGGCGAAAACACATTCGTAACAGCCATCTTCACAACTACAACTGACAAGTACTGCTAAGGCTTTTTCTAAAACTAAAATTAATTCATGGGGATTGCGGAGTAACTGTTTGAGGTAGCCAGTCCCCCCAGGAACGGTGTCGTAGAGGAATAAAAAGGGTTTTCTGCGAGAACTATTGGGAACGGGTTCTTCACTGACTAAAGTGCGGAGGTGATCTACTTTACCTTGGAAATGTAGCTTTAGTCCCAGATGTAAAGCAGCCAGAAAAGATGGTAATTGTTGGGAAGAATTGATCGTATCTACTGGCATTAAAATACGAATTGCTTCTGATTCAAACTGCCTGAATAGATACAGCACATCAATAAAGTTGTTGGGGTTATCATCTTTCTTACAAGCCAGGGTATGATTGCCTAATTCATCACCATTTTGAACTTTGCCACACTCACGACAGATTTTAAAACCACCCCTCGGACGAGCTTCACCAGCTATTTCAACAGTTTCGGCTTGATTGGTGATTTGCCCGAAATTAATTTCACGAAAGTTAACTCGTGAGAGGAATTCAAAGCCAAAGGGAAATTCTTGTGAGTCAATTAAATAAGACTTTTCTCGAACTTCGGGAGCAAAATCAGCTAGTAATTGATGGTTGAAAAAAGAAGGAGTACGTTCGTCTCGGTCATCTCCAATTCTACTTTTGCGATCGCCTGTAGTTGCCATTACCTGACGCAGACGAACCATTTTACGTTTACGCCCTTCATCAGCCCACATCGTATCTCCGCAGCGTGGGCAGGTTTTTTGTTTAGCAGTTTCGTAAAGAGTAGGAACGGCATAGCTACAATTGCGACAAAAACGCCATTCTTCAATTTCCGATAGTTTGACATCAATTTGGTCTACTTTGACCCGACGACCTTCAGCATAAAAGGTACTAGAGGGGACAAGTTCTCTAATGGCTAATGCACCAGGACGTTCGTATTCAAAAGGATGGGTTTCGTATTTACTATTTTGTTGGTTACTTTTGCGCCAAATGATGGATTTAAGAGTTACGCCAGCTTCGGGAAAGGCATAGTTGGGCAGCAAACCTTCATCAGTGAAGAAATTAAGAGTATTTTTTTTATTTATTAATTCCACCAAGCTCATAAAGCCCCTTCTTTCCTGCTTTAACTCCTCTAATTCTTGCTCATAGTTTTGAGACTTGGCACCGCTTTCTTTATCCTTGATACGACGACCGAGAGTTTTAATTTGATTTTGCAGTCTTTTCCGTTCTTCAACTACTTCCTGTAGACGATTAAGAATACGCCAGCGCAATCCCCCTTCATCCCCTTCTCCTTTAAAAATAAAAACTTCTAATTGTTCTTTAGTACCTTTGTCTATTTCGGTATCGAATAGTTGAATAAACCCTTGTAAAAGTTGTTTTTGATGGCGATCGATAAAATTAAGCCAAGTGTAAGGAAAACGATTTAGATCGCCTTGCTGTATTGGTGCTAAAACACGACTAAAGATTTCAGGTAAATCAGGAATATTTTCTGACGTACCAATCCAACAATCCAAACAATAAGCCGTTAGTTGACGCTGGAGAATAGCCGAGGCATCTAAATAACAGCCAGGAGTTTCTACTCCTCCAGCAATCATCTTGAGTGGGTTAGACCAAAAATAAAGATCGTGATTTGTACCATTGGCGATGGTAGTAACAAAAGCATTACCGTCTCTTCTTCCCGCCCTTCCGATTCTTTGTTGATAGTTTGCTTGTTGGGGAGGAATAGAACAAAGTAAGACTGAGGATAAATCCCCGATATCAATCCCCATTTCTAAAGTAGAAGTCGCAGAAAGCAAATTGGGATCACAACGATGTTGACCGTTAATAAAGCGACGTTCTAATTCTTCTCTGGCTTCTCTTTCTAATAGTCCTGTATGTTCCTGGGCAAAAATACGTCTGAGATTTCCTGTAGAGTAGAGATTTTTATAGAAATTAAGCTTTTCTGCTTCCTCTTGATAGTGTCCCGAACACTGAGATTGCAAGCAAGACATTCCCTGCCAAAAAGATAGTTCAGTAGCTGTACTCACAATGGAGTGATGACAATGGGAACAAGATAAATTTTTGGTGTCTGTATCTAACCTTACTACTGTAGTTTCGATTCCCCAAACTTTGGCGTTTTTGTTAGTATGGCGATCGCCTAAAAGACCAAACTTAACTAGAGTTTTAAAAGTCTGTTGATAGATAGCGGGTGTTTGTGCGCCAATTAAACTAACTTCTTGGGTATTGTTCAAGTTTTTAAATGCCCAATTCTCCCACCAAGTAGAATTTTTGATGATGACTGGTTCAAATTCTTGATGGCTTCTTGCTTCTACTGGGTAACTAGGTTTGATCGAAGCGGGTCCCATATTGGGCATAAATGTCGGTCTTTGTAAGAGAAAAATATTGCCATCCTGTTCAATGTACTGTTTGAGCAAAGGATGTAAAATTCCCCCCTTCTGTCTCATGTGATGAATAATGCCCAGGATAAACTGTTGTACTGTGCGATCGCTAATATGATGCAGTCCCACTTCGTTCTGGAGTTTGATTAGTACTTCTGCTGTAGCTCGGTTTAATTGTTCGAGATTAATCCCTACTGCACAAGTTCCCGTTTGTTCTAATGACCCACCAAAAGAGGTTTTAAGGCTAAGTTCTGAGATTATTTCCCAATCCAAACGGCGATCGCAATATTCTTTTAACTGAGAACTACATTTACCAGATTTCCTTAACTCTTCCCATTCATAAAGCCACTCCAAATCCGAAGGCAGAAAAGTAGCTACATAATCAGCATCCGAACCCAATTGCGATCGCCAATATTGTTTGAATTCGGGAATAATTAACTCTAAATTTTTGCCATTACCTTGTCGATCTAAATATTGCTTGATCGCAGTCCTTAAAGTAGTACGAAAAGTTCGCGCAGCAAAGAAACCAGCCCGATGAGCAGCATCTTGTACGGAGTCGGAGAAGGTGATTAGTTTTTTATCGTCGTTATAGGTAGAAGCAAACAAAGTTCCAATTGCAGCACTAGCTAAACTAGCAGCACGGGAACCTAAAATAGCTAGATTATTCTTTGTCAGACAAAATGGACAGTCATGACTGGATTCTCGCCATTTAGAGCCATTTTTGCTTTTCTCCCGCACCATATTCGGCTCGATAACTGAGAGTAAATTTTTACTATTACAGGTATGGCAGTAAGTAGCTTGAGGAATATTTAACCTCAAACAGTCCTGGCACAGCTTTTGCTCAATTCTTTCTTTCTCCTCATGTTTTTCATTTTCTTTGGTAGGAAAAACAAAAACAGTTAGAGGATTACGATTAAAAAATGCTGTATAGAACGACCTGAGATCGCACCCAAGCTGTTGGTCGTTTTGTTTGCGTCGTAAACTCCCCCATCCCGTAGCACCGCATTCACGACAGTGAATTACAGGGAGGGTTTTACCTGCTTCTTCCGTAGTCAGATCGTCAGCAAAAGTTAGTGCAGGGCGATCGCTAATATTTGCTACCATGCGTCTTAATTCCCTTAGCCATAGTTGAATACGAATATTAGCCCAAGGACGATTATTAATATCCCGTGCAATGGAAAATAAAGCAGCCAGACTGGTAAATATGGCAATTTGATAATTTGTAGGGGCGAATCGCGATTCGTCCTTACTATCAGGAAGACGCATTTTACGACTTAACTGCGCCCAGAGAGAAGGTAAAGAAGTTGGTTTACCTGAAAGAATTTTAAGCAGGTTATGGACTATAGGCAAAGATTTTAAGCGATCGCCTAGATCGATGCGCCAGTCTATTTCCTGCCAATCAGCTTCTAGAGGATAATTAAACCAAACTTGATATTGAGCGCGGATATATTTTTCTACGCTGTCATAATTTTGCGGTAGTAACGAGTCTAATAAATCTGGACTAGGTACAGGTTGCGGATCGATAAAGGCATCGGCTAAAAACTCGGCTGCGCTTAACCGATCTTCCGTAACAACAGCATTGAGATCGAATGTCTCATTAAATATTTTCCCTGCATAACTCAACAATTCATTCCCCGTGTCTTTCTTTTCGCCTAAAGTTGCTGAAGTTCCCACACAAGCTAAATGATTTGCGGGGGTTTGCAAACGAGCTTTCAGACGACGAATCAAACAAGCTAAATCCGTTCCCTGTGCGCCATCAAAGGTATGAATTTCATCTACCACTAAATAGCGCAGAGTTTCGGGACTATTTCCACTCCATAGCCCTTGATCTTTGGGACGAATCAGCAGATAATCCAACATTTTGTAGTTGGTTAACAGAATATCTGGAGGACTGTGGCGCAGTATATCTTTACTGGTAATTACTGCCGTTTCCGTCATTACCGAAGTAGGTTCGCGTTCGCTTTCTCCCACAAATAAACCAGCCGTAACATAACCCTTGAGGTTGGAATTATGCCAAATCAACTGTGCCAATCTTTTAGCTTGGTCGGTAGCCAAAGCATTCATGGGATAGATTAGGATTGCCTTGATACCTGGTTCGCCCCGATGTTTAAAACAATGGTCGAGGATCGGCATCATAAAACACTCTGTTTTACCCGAACCCGTCCCAGTAGCGACGATGGTTGACTGATAATTGGGGTGTTGCAGTCGCCCAAATGCTTGTTCTTGATGGCGATGAGGCGGAAAAGCCATCGGTACGTCAGGAAAATAATCGATTCCCGAACTTCCCGATCTAAAAGGTAAACTGGCAGATAAATATGGCCCTTTAAAGATTGCTTCTGGTTGTGACAAAAAGCGATCGATTAAATCTTCAAAACCAGGAGAAGATGAGCGAAATTCGGTTTTGAGGAAGTCGGTAATGCTGGCTTGGATTTCGGAGGCAAGAACAGATGGTATCATGCGTTAACCTCCTGATTAGCAAATCTTTGTTCAAAAGCTTCCCAGGCAATACGATAATCTTCTTCTCTGTCGCAAAGATCGAATGGGGCTTCGTAAACAATCGTCCTAGTAACAGTTCCTCCTGGTAGGGTGTTGTCTTCAATCACTCGTTCTACCGTTTCAAATTTCATATTTTTGATATCTTCCCAACCTGTTTCGTCTCTGGATGCTTTACGGGGGAAGCCTACCCCTGGAAGTCCTTTACTGGAAGTGAAGACAATGCGCCCGTTTTGGTCGTACCAAGTATCTTTTTCGTATTGGCGCATTACGGGGAATTGCACTCGGTAGATGGTGATGAGTTCGTCTAGAGTTAAACCCAGTGCCATTGCTGCGAGTACGTCTATTTCTACTAATGCCTGTCGGCGTTCAAAGTCAGTGCGGAGGGCAATGTTTCTTTGCCAGTTTGGGGTTAGGTTTTGGAAGAATTGGTTCTTTAATCTAGAGTCTTGTTTTGTCCAAGTGTCTTGATTGAATTCTGGGGTGTGGGTTGTTTCCCAAAGTTCGGCGTAGTGTGTAGTTAGACAATTAAGAGTGAGAACTCTAGAGAAAAATAATCTTTCAAATGAGCTTAAATAAGGCAAAGAAGAAAATTGAGAACCTCCCAAATTACCTACTCCTGTCGATTTAATATAAAAGTCTGCAATTAATGAGGAAGTTATTGCATGAGCAATAATTAGATATTTAGTAGAAATAAACGTAAAAGATAAGCATCCATGAATATGAGATATATTTTTAGGTACAATCGATGAAATAAGCGTTCTTTCTCCACTTTGAGAAAGCATTTTTCTAGCAATTAAACGATAGTACTCAGTTACTTTTTTTGGCTCATTTTCTCCTTTTTCTATCCAAGTAACTTTAGGTATTCGATTTTGATACTCATTTACACTGCACGCAGGAACATAATTAGTACGAGGTAAATAATCATCAGGAATAGCAGTTAAATCTAAAACATCATAATGACCATTAGCAGTACAGACTTGTCTAGGAGTTTTATTTAAGGGATTACCTACAAAAAAATGAGGGCCCGAAAGGATTAATTGATCTGTCGATTCAGGAAAACAAGTATTTCGCTTTATTGTTCCATCTTTACAAGCATTAGTTTCATCAAACATTACCGTAGAGTAATATTGCCCTACGAGGTTTTCTAATTTTTGGGGCTGTGCAGCAAATTTTTCTAATACACTCAATAATTGTTGAGATTGAAGTACTGGAAGCCGTGCTTGTAAAGTAGGTGTATTTTCTCCATCATAAAGTTGAGCAAATAATTTTAATTTCGACTCATTAATATGAACAATTCTTAGAGGATGACCATCAGTATTCCATTTATCATCATCATTTTTAATCCCTGGAACTTTACCTTCTCCGTCATGTTCAAAACAAGAATTAACGGTAGTAGGAGTAAATAAATTATTGATATTGTTGAAATTAACTAAATTAGCTTTGCTATTTCTATAAATATGAGTACCGAACCTCATTCTTCCATGATCGTTAGTACCTTCAAATAATTGAAATTCATTTTGATATTGACAATGCAATAAAAGACGAGGGTATATTTCTTCTCTCAAATGTCCACCCTTTGGATCGTCATAAGTTCCTTCTGGATGAACAAAAGCAGATATTCCATTACGGCTTCCAATCATCCAACTTTGAGGTAAAAAACATTTATACAAATTTGTTTGAATACCTTTTAAAATCGGATAATTTTGATAACTGTTAAGAAAATCTTGAGTACCTTCAAAACCTTCA
Organism: Pleurocapsa minor HA4230-MV1; assembly: GCA_019359095.1. Taxonomy (NCBI): domain Bacteria; kingdom Bacillati; phylum Cyanobacteriota; class Cyanophyceae; order Pleurocapsales; family Pleurocapsaceae; genus Pleurocapsa; species Pleurocapsa minor. The sequence goes on from JAHHHZ010000004.1 coordinate 8,843, forward strand.
TAAACATTAAAATAATCAAATTGTAATTGAGAATATTTAGTAAAAGTTTCCTCTCTTAATTTTCCTAACTTACTAGCTGAAAACTTACGCAATATAAATAAAGGTTCGGCATCGCCTAAAACATCACCTTCTTGCCACTCAACTTTTATCCAAGGTGGATTTCCTAAGATAAAATCAAAGCCATTATTATCGGCAAAAATGTCAGCAAATTCTAATTCCCAATGAAAGAATCTTTTTTCTTTGGCTATTTCTTCCACTAACTGCAATCTCGGATAGCGACTACAAAGCATTTTTAAGTCAACCGAACCATATTTATTAATAAACTCTTTTGCCTCTGCTTCTGGTAAAGTTTCAGGATAAAGAGGAATTTCTAATTGTTTTTCTGGGACGATGGACATTTCTCCTAAAATGACAGAAAGCTCCATTAAATATTCACTACGAGTAGGTAATAAATCCGCTTTCTCGATGCGCCAAAACCATAAAGAACACCAATAATCCATTACCAGTTTTAATCGCCGATAAGCACTAGAATTACCAACTCCTTCCGACATTTTTTCTTGAGCCACGATTTTATCTTTCATACTCAAGGTACTACGCTGTAACTTATCCTCTTCTTGACCAAAAACAGCCAAAGGGTCGGTGGTACGATTTCGCATCGATCGCTGTTGTTTAACGTGACGCTGCCAAAGTTGATTAATCTTTTTGCTAAAACTGATTAACTGTTCTATTTCAAATTCGCTATAAACTTCTTTGCCAAATTCTTTTTGCCAATCTTTAATCTTTTTGATGTTTTCTGGTGCTAATTGTTTGATTACTTTGTCGGTATAATTAGCCATTCCTGGATCGGGTAATAGGAAATGAAAGATAGTTTTTGCTGGTAATTCTTCTGTTAATAAAACTCGTTTAGGTTCATTATCATACCAGTAGTTTTTATGCCTATTACTCTGGGGTATTAAACTGGTGTCGTAAACTTGACGACGCGCCCCAATGAGAGAATTACCGCAGTGTAACTGCATCCCAAACCAAGGAACGTGCGCCCCTTGATAGATAGAATTGAGCCATAAAGATACTTCCGCTAACTCTACCGCTACGGGATTTAAGTCAATGCCAAATACATTACGATCCGCCAACAGCATTTTGACTTTCTGCTTTTCTTGCAGATAATCTTCTTGTTTAATGCGTCGATCTAATTCTTTTTGTTTGAGTTCTAAATAAGCTTCTGCTAATTGATTAATCGCCTCATTCAAAAACGCAGCACTTCCCATTGCTGGTTCGCAAATTTTTAAATTGAGAATATCATCAGCAGTTTTATCTTTGAGTAATTCTTTGAGAGAATATTTAACCAAACAACGAGTTAGAGATTCTGGAGTGTAGTAAGAAGCGGAATTTTGTCTATCTCTTCCTGCTAAACGATAGATAAAAGTACCCTTGGGATAGCATTTAGGCGTACCATCATCATTGAAAACTCGTTCGTCATCGGTATAGTTTTCTAAATCTGGTAACTTAACAAAATAAGCCACTTTTAATTCATCAGTATTTTTATCATCGGCTTTCTTAACCTCATACAAATCTTCTTCGGCAAAAAAGCCCCGAAAACAGAGCAAAGCTTCGTAAACTGCACCTAATTGGTTAATTCCTAACTGAGCATAGGAAATACGCCCTCTTCTTTTACCTTTACTTGCCCTAGAAAGAGACATCAACTCAATCACGCGACGCAAAACCACATTGCGAAACTTGACTTTATTGAGTATGGATAAACGTTCGGGATCGAAAAGATGACTTTTTAACGCCTTGAGTTCAAAAGTATCGTGGGTAACTTCTTTGCGTTCTAAGTTAAGACTAGATTGCTCATACTCTAATTCGGGAAATCCCTCCCAAACCAACTTGAACAGCTTTTTAATCGAAGCATCAATAAAATAGCCCTCTGTATCTTCAGTCGTGCGTAACTCTGCTTGCTCCAAATTTCGCAGAAACTCCAAACTATAACCCTGGCGGTAAATATCCGAATTCATCGGCGCATAACCCAATTCCCGACGCGCCTCGATATAAAACAGAAACAACAAGCGATACATATACCGCAAGCATTCTAGGGTTAACTGTCCCTCATGCAGCTTTCCCTTGTATACCCCTTCCTTGAGCTTATTTTGCTTATACCAAACCGCTTCATTCCCCAGTAACTCAATGGACTCTCGCAAGGCATACTTAAGATCGTCGGAGACAGAAAAGGCGTGTTTGTGAGAATTCTCATCCAACTCATCCAGTAAAGCCGTTCCCTCACTAGGACAGGTATGTTCGCGATGGAGTAAAATCGCTTTAGCTTGCAGAACATCATTGTCTAGACGCGCCAGAATTTCCTCCAAGTCAAACCGCAGCAACCGCGAAGCATTCCACTTAAAGCGATCTAACAAAACTATTTGGTGAATACCAGCTAAAATAACCCAACGGGGAGGATCTTCTTGAGCAAAAATATAGTCTGATATTAAATCCTCGAAGTCGATGTTGAGTAGTTCGGGATTAGGAAGGCGCGGTGATGGGTTAGTATCGTTAGTTGCATAATTTAGATTAAATTGCGCCTCGTTTAAACTTAGAGAAAGGACATCAACGGCTTCTTGTGAGTCAGAAATAGCTTCAATAATCCAAAATAAAGGCTGTCCGCTACTCTTATTAACCTCCGCAATCACTGGAATTATCTCGTCTTCATCCAAAACTTTTTCAGTCGGTTTAAACTCATAACCCAGTACAGAGAAAAATTTACTAAACCATTCTCTTTGAAGCAATAATCGCTCCTGAATATCCTTTTCCTGACTAATCTGACTGCGAGTTTTGAAATAATCAACTTTTAGAGAGGCGATCGCGTTTGGAGGCGACTTATCGCCTGTTAACTCTGCTTTTTCATTCCAGCGTTTGACAACATCTTTAAGATCGTTCTGTAAAATAGCATCAAGATAATGGTGGGAATAAAATTCATTCTCGTTGATAATTCCAGTTAAAATAGCCATGCTTTTTAAGTAATAAATAATAGGGAATAGGTAATAAGTTAGGGTTATTAATCATTCACTACTGCTTAAAACTGCGACAATTTTTATATAAGGAACTTTCTCGGTAATAGTGCTTTCTTCTACCCAAGAGTAGTAATCGTCAAAAATGCGCTTGATACGGTTTTGCTCTTTCTGCTTCTTACTCTCTGTAATCGTATTTATATTCTCGAACTTCAGTTCAAGCTGTCGATTGTGTTCCCATCTAAGCTGCTCTAGGCGATCTAATTGCTGAGAAAGTATGGGATTAATGCGATCGTTATATTCTTTGTCTGCTGCGAGAATATTTTTGGTCGCCTGATCCACAGCTTGCGATCGCAATTTTAGTAAAGACTCATCTATCGGTTGATTAGTATTGGGAATTGGTTCATTCCCTAAATTAGTGCGATCGCGTGTGGCAGTAAATTCTTCAACCCTGACAAATTTATTTTTCTCAAACACTACCCCCAACCACTTGTTGATCAAAGGTTGCCCTCGGCGGTTAGGAATCACTCCAGAGATAATAAATACAACTTCAGTCGGTGCTAATTTATCACCTAAAGTAATTACAGGAGCTTGATGACGACCAAATAAAGTTACTCCCCTATCGTTGAGCCAAGTAACTATTGGATGTAATTCCCAGAGATACTGCAACGAAGACCAACTATCTTCAGCACGTCTGGCTTCATCTAAACCAAGTGCGATTGCGACTTTATCTGCCGATAACCTTAATGGTTCATTCTTTTCAGGTAAAATCTCTCTGGGAAAGCGTTTATAGCGATCTCGTAACTCTTTCGGCATGGTTAACTCAATTAAGAGTTCATCTTCAAGAATAGATAACTGTAAATCTTGCTCCTGTTTATATTCTTCTAAAGCAGCTTTTACATAACTAAAATCATCTTGGAATAAGCTAGGCATTTCAGCAATGTTTTCATCTCCTACCCGCGTCTCCCGGTCATCGCGTTGCCGTATCTCAACAACTGGCTCATCTAACAAAGCAAAGAAATCAAAATCATCATTTTTTGGCTGTTTGGGTTCGAGGGAGCTAGCAAAATCTTCCGCCGATGTTCCTGATTCAATAGCTTGGGAAGTAATCCTTATTTCTTCATCAACATCAAATACCCCCATAAATACGGAGGGATCGCCAATATTCTTAACCGCTTGTTCATCCTTGACCAATAGTACCTGAATAATTCTCTCAACCTCATCCATCCGAGAATTAGTGGAACGAGTTAATAAATAACGAATCTGTGGTTGTTCTTCTTGTCCATAGCGATCGATCCGACCATTACGTTGCTGTAACGCCATTAAAGACCAGGGAAGATCAAAATGAATTAATCGATGGGATAAATAATGCAGGTTAATTCCTTCTGAAGCCACATCCGTAGCAATCAACAATCTGACAGGAGACTGTTCGTTACCAAAATCCTCAATAATCCGCATCAAATCAACATCAGACATACTTCCGTCCAATGTTGCGAGCGCATTTTCTTTGAGAGACAAATCCTTAGCTAAATTCTTCTCAAGAAAGCGCATTGTCTCCAAACGCTCGGTAAATATAACAATACGGTCTTTTGAGTCTTTCCCCTTCCAAGCAAATTCATCTTGGCTTTTGCCTTCGATCACAGACAATAACTTTTGATATTTAGAAAACTCCGAAGCAGTAACTTGCTTTAAAACAGACTGCAAAACTTCCAACTCAGCAATGTCCTTATCTTGTGTAGACGAATCGCTATTCTTCTCTACTTTCTTGATGCGTCTAGTTAGCGTTTCCAAACAAGCCATCGGACTAGATAACATTGCCTTGAGCAAGGTTGTTTTAAACAACATCCCTGCCTTCCCTTTTTTATTGATCGAGGGGAGTTTCAAACTATCGAGTATCTCAAAAGCTGACTCTTCCAAATTAGAAGCATTACTCTCAATTGCGATCGCGTTTCTTTCGGGAAAATGTTTGGCTAACTGATCCTTGACATCTTTTTTGAAACGACGGACATAGAGATCTCGTATTTCGCTTTTACTATAGTCTTGTTCAGATGCGATCGCTGTTGGATCGAGCATATTCATCAAGCTAGCAAAACTTTCTGCCCGACCATCATGAGGCGTAGCCGACAGCATAATCAAACTGTCAGAACGAGTTGCCAGTCTTTCGGCTAATTTAGCTCTTAAAGAGGTACTTTGTCCTTTTCCGCGACGCGCTACATTATGCGCCTCATCAATAACAATGACATCCCAGTAAGCGTTTTCAATATAAGTACGATACTCGCGATCCTGCTTGAGAGTATCTACAGAAACTATCGCTTTATCGTAATAGTGAAAGGGATTGTGATTGGTGGGAATGCGCGATCTAATTCTTTGAATTCCTACTGAGTCTAAACGTACTAAAGGAATAGTAAAACGCGACCAAAACTCCTTCTGAAATTGAGTTAACATACTTTTAGTTGTTACTACTAAAATGCGTCTTCCTTTACCTCGTCGAATCAATTCTGAAACTAAAATCCCCGCTTCTAAAGTCTTACCCAAACCTACTGCATCAGCAATTAATAGCCGTTGACGAGGCATTTTTAAAACTTTCAAACTCGGGTCTAGCTGAAAAGCCAAGGTATCCATCGCTGCCTTATGACCAATGTGGAGATTAGAGTCGGTAGGCGCAGTCTGTTTTAAATTACCTTCAATGAATAATAATGATTTTAAATAACCAGAAGAATTATCAGCAACTAACTTTATTTCTTTGGGATCTAAAACAACCAAATCATCTTCTAAATCGACGACAAATTGTGCTATTTGATGTTTGATAAAATCACTAATACCAATAACTTCTATCACTACCCTACTTCCAGCAGCAGCTTTGAGAGTTTTACGTATCAACCATTCAGAATCGCGTACAACAATTTTAGCCCCTGGTGCAAGTACGGCAGAATTGACCATATTAAATATCTATTTAAAATATCTATGTATTTCAAATATGCCCAGATCCAACAGCTAAAATGGCAATAGTACATATATTTGGTTGTTTTTGCCTAAATTAATCAAAGAAGATCTTATTTATCACTAAAAAGCACGTACATTTCTCAATGTATTACATTGAGAAATGTACTGATAAAGTTGTTGATTGCGTTATCTTTATTATGCTCGGCGATTGGCTTGGCCTCCTCTCAAAAAGATCGCAGTAGCAGACAATTTCTGGCTACCTCTGTTTTTGCGATAGACTACAATCTTACTGATGATTTATTTAATAAGCAAAATACGGTATGAGTACTGGTACAATCAAGTTTTTCAATGACGAAAAAGGATTTGGTTTCATTCTTCAAGATGATGGAGGGAAAGATCTTTTTGTACATGCTTCGGAAATTGAAGGCGAACGCAATACCAAGCTCAAGGAAGGTCAGAAAGTAGAATACGAAATCGGGCAAGGTAAGAAAGGACCATGTGCAATCAACGTCATTCCCAAGTAAACTATTTTGATTTCAATCTTCTGGAGTTGGTTTTAAAACTAGTCTGCCTTTTTCCGCCAGAAATCTCAAAAGAGTACTGCGACCGTAGCTTCAGCTTAATCGTAGAGTATGTCAATTGTGATGCCAAATTCCCAAGTTGTCTTCTCTAGCGATATTCTCTGCCCAGACTAAATGTTCTGGTTCTTTACATCGACTCGACCCTTGGGTGTCGCGACGGGCTAACCCCCGTTCGAGCAACCAGGTATTGAGATGAATCTCTTGCTCGACTAGTTCATTAGATTTGGTTGAGATATGTTTGACCAACTCAACATCATAGTTACGATCCATTGAGATCCAAGCTTCGTAGCGATCGCCAACTTTTTCTAGTTCTACTGTGCCATCACCCAAATTAATGACTGACTGCAAATACTTCTTGGACTCATCTCCTGTTGCTGCTACACCACAAAGATTAATAGTTTTAGTTTCATGGTGACTAGCCACTGTAAAACTTGAGCCACTGTTAACAGTTACTAAAGTCCAGGGGGTGTAGTCGGCTGTTTTGTATTTATATCGCTGCCACTTGTCCAAACCTACGATAACAGAGACGATAAAAGCCAAGACCAAGATTATCGGCTTACGAAAACGTAAATAGAATAGAAATAACTTTGCTTTCATGACTTGAAATTTACAATTTTATCTAGTGTTCCCAAATCAGTAAATTTCTCAATGTATTATTTTGCGAATTGTCACAACCAAAAGTATGTTGACTCAATTTCAAAAAGAATTTTGGTCGCGCTTTACTATTCCTTTAGACAATCTCGGATATTAACGAGATATAACCATCCTGATTTGCTCTGTATTTTTCTTGGACAAACTTTAAAGCTTCTATTTGTCGCTCAAACTTTTCTATGATGATGAACTGATTATTGTTCGGGCTATAGCTGAGACGAGGCACCTTCACTACATAGCCAGCAGCTTCCTCGGAGATTAAACATAGAAAGCCTTTTTCTGCTCCCCATACTCTTTTAGCAAAAGTAATTGCCATTGCCTGACGCTCAAAGCTTTTAACTATAATCCATGGTTTCGAGGGGTCTTGGTTAGGGATCTCAATTATGTGTGACGGCAAAATTAAAAAATACCTCCAGAAATCGTTTTTTAACCGTTCACCAATATTACCGAACATTATCTTTAGAGCCTAATCGCAAACCTTCTCAAGATAAACCATATTTATATTCTTCCAATATTGCAGCTAATCTATTTCTGGTAATTGTTCCAACACTGTTTCTAAGCCTCGTAGAGTTTTGCCTGTATCGGTAAACTGCCAAAAAGAATATAGATACTTGCCTTTTCCTCCTAGCAGCAACTCAAATCTTGGTTGCTGACACAACCAAGATTCATATCATGAAGCTGGAACGCCGAAATCAGTAATTTTCACTGATTTGCTCCACTGTGAAATGGACATCCAGCAGTAAGCGATTGGATGAACCTAGAATTATCGAAAAAATGCTCTAGGTTTTCAATTTGCAGGCGATCGTTGACGCGAGCAACCGATATCCCCACAATCTCAATCGTTTCACCCGTAGCAGCACGATCCTTAAACGTTCCTGTAAACTCGCCCCAGTGCCGCCACTTGAACGTAACAGCAGGAGGACCCGAATAAACTTCTACTAACTCCCACAAAAACCCTTCTGGAAAAGCGGTGTGAAATACGTCTGCTGATGATTCAAAATCTTCCCGATCTGGGTCGTAATGTTCGCTTTTGAGTAGGAATGTATTATACGTTCCTACTTTTGCTATCTCTTCAGCGGTGTAGGCACGTCCGTTGTTCGTCTGCATGACAAACTTATCTTGGACGACTGAAAGCCATTCAGATGGATTCTTCTTGAACGAGGCTTCCATTTCAAACACTCTCACCAGGTTCTGCGCGATCGCGGCTAGCGACCCTTCAGCATGATTGTGCTGACTATGTTGAGCTAACCGTTCTTCGCTTTTTGTATAGTCTGGCTTTTCACCGTAACGCCAAGATTGAGATTCATGATCTAAAGCGAGAACAGTAGAACGGTTTTGAACGCCCAACGAGATATCTTCTCTATCTGTCATTATTTTCTCCAATTCTCTTGCTAGCAAATTGACATCTTCCTTTCTTTCTATATTAGATGATTCAGATCTCCATTTTTAGCTCATTCAAACAGACGGGCAGTAAAGCACTCTTCCACATTTGCCCCAATCAGATTATTTAGAAGGTCGAGAATTTGGGTAGTGCCATATAATCCCCACTAGATAAATCATCTAGCCAAAATACACTATCTGAACCAGGGCAAACGTATCAAATTACGAAGATAAAACTCTAATCAGATAGTCATTGTCCATTGCAGCATGATACCTTTTCAGTCGAATGCTTTTTTTCAAAGTTATATCTCTCTTTAATAATCCTAGTGTTTGTCTTCTCATCGTCCCAAAGTTTTCAGACCCATGACCGGTGCGGATTCGTGACTTATCTTCGCCGAAAATCACATCTATCGACCAGTGCAATTGATTTTCTATTCCCCGAAGATTAGCTTCCAGCCACTCTGGGTCGGCCTCGGCTAGAGTATTTAAGGGCATGGCGTAGAGTTTCAATGAGATTTTCCAAGCGGGTCAATTCCCAAACCTTTGCCAGTACATGGGTTGAATCCGTCCGTTGTTTACCTCTAGCTTTAAGCAGTCCTTTCTCTTAAAATCTTTGTAACATCGTATTACTTGGTGTTTTTTACTTCTTTTATCCAGAATTTATACACTAATAACGCACTTTGACATTACGCTCGACTACTTATTGATTACTTTCGCCAACAGATTCGGTCGGCTTATCCTTTAGCATAAGCTTCGCAAATGGGTAAGAATACTCTCACGAGGCGCGTTTTATGTGGGAAGCTTCCCACATAAAAGCCGCCGCCCAAAACGCGACCGTATATACAGACAGGTTTTTGATTCGATTCCTCACAGTTCACCAAGATTGGTTATCTGCTACTGTCATAGTCTATTGGGTGGGTTTTGGGTGTAATTTGATTACGTTTGGGAGCGATCGCCTTGGGTTGAAAGTGGGAATCCGCATATTGCTATCTATTACGACCTGCGATAGAGATCGTCAACAATTTCGTTACAAAACTTGACAAATAACTTTACATTCGTTAATGTACTTATATGGATGAAGAAACACATTATTTTTTACCTCGTTGACCATCCTGTTCTGGAAACCGAACAAATATATAAACAACGCAATCATAAACACAATGACAACTACACTACAACAAACCCAAACCCAGAATAACTGGGAAAGGTTCTGTCAGTGGGTAACAAGCACTAACAACCGCATCTATGTTGGTTGGTTCGGAGTCTTGATGATCCCCACCCTCCTAGCAGCCACAACTTGTTTTCTCATCGCCTTTGTCGCAGCACCTCCTGTAGACATCGACGGAATCCGCGAACCCGTAGCAGGTTCACTACTATACGGAAACAATATCATCTCTGGTGCAGTTGTTCCTAGCTCCAATGCAATCGGTCTTCACTTCTACCCAATTTGGGAAGCAGCATCCTTAGATGAGTGGTTATACAACGGTGGCCCTTACCAATTGATTATTTTCCACTTCTTGATTGGTGTATTCTCATACCTCGGTCGTCAGTGGGAACTATCATTCCGTTTAGGAATGCGCCCTTGGATCTGTGTAGCTTACTCAGCACCTGTATCCGCAGCCACAGCAGTATTCTTAATCTATCCTTTAGGACAAGGTTCATTCTCTGATGGTATGCCTCTTGGTATCTCTGGTACGTTCAATTTCATGTTGGTCTTCCAAGCAGAACACAACATTTTGATGCACCCCTTCCATATGTTGGGAGTAGCAGGTGTATTCGGTGGAAGCTTGTTCTCTGCAATGCACGGTTCACTAGTAACATCTTCCTTAGTACGTGAAACAACTGAAACCGAGTCTCAAAACTACGGTTACAAGTTCGGACAAGAAGAAGAAACCTACAACATCGTTGCAGCGCACGGCTACTTCGGTCGTCTAATCTTCCAATACGCATCCTTCAACAACTCCAGAAGTCTACACTTCTTCCTCGGAGCATGGCCTGTAATCGGCATTTGGTTCACAGCAATGGGTATCTCCACAATGGCGTTCAACCTGAATGGATTTAACTTCAACCAGTCCGTAATGGATTCTCAAGGACGTGTAGTCAACACCTGGGCAGACATCTTAAACCGAGCCAACCTTGGTTTTGAAGTAATGCACGAGCGTAATGCACACAACTTCCCATTAGACTTGGCTAGTGGCGAACAAGCTCCTGTAGCAATAAGCGCCCCTGCTATCAACGGCTAAGAGTTAGTTAATCAAACTATCAGTAAATAAAAAAATGCTCTCCAGAAATGTGGGGCGTTTTTTTTGGCGGTTTTTAATTTAACAGTTTGGTCTGTACCACCTTAATCTCGACCGTCCCAACCGCATACTGCTCCTTCAAGTACGCGATTGGCTGAGTCTACGACTTGCTCCGCAAACGCCAGCCCGAAGGGCATCGCATTCCTCAAACTACAATAACTAAACTTGGTAGTGCTAAACAAGTAATGATATAGAATAAGCGTTGATATTAAACAACTCCGACCAATGCTGACTTGTCCAAGCTGTCATTCTGAAAAAACTGTAAAAAACGGTCATATTCACAACGGAAAACAACGGTTCAAATGCTGTGGGTGCAATAGACAATTTGTTAAAAACCCAGAGAAGATAACGATCTCACAGGAAAAGCGAGAGCTAATTGACCGACTATTGTTGGAACGGATTTCTCTGGCGGGAATTGCGAGACACTGCGTTGGGCGGTTTCACCGACTTGAAGCAAGTGTCGAGGTTGCTCGTGCAGTGAAAGTTTCCGAAAGATGGCTTCAAACCTATGTCAATAACGGCGGCTTTTGAGTAAGAATCTTCTTACTCAAAACGCGCCTAACAAGTATGCCCTCGTATCAAGAGCAATACAAGCAACTCCCAAAAAAAAGGAAAGTTGACAATTCAAAGCGATGAACTATGGTCATTTGTAGACAATAAGGGGAATAAACAATGGGTATGGTTAGCTTTGGATGTAGACAGTAAAGAAATTGTTGGTGTTTATATTGGCGATCGCAACGAAAAAGCAGCTCGAAAGCTTTGGGAATCTTTGCCTCCTGTTTATCGACAATGTGCAGTTACCTATACTGATTTTTGGTCTGCTTATGGGGCAGTATTTCCTAGTCAACGTCACCAAGCAGTGGGTAAAGAAACGGGGCTTACAAGTTATATTGAACGATTTAACAATACATTGAGACAGCGAGTGTCACGTTTAGTCCGAAAAACTTTATCTTTTTCTAAATCGTTAGAAAATCATGTCGGTGCTATTTGGTACTTTGTGCATTATTACAATTTATCATTACTTGTTTAGCACTACCTGAAGATTTATTAAACTATTTAAGAAGCTTGCAGTACGACAGGACGATAAAGCAAAGGAATTAATTGGTCTACTGGTAAAGTTTCCATAGCATAAGTTATTCCTTCTGGGTCGGCAAAGTCAACCAAATAAGCTTCGCCATCAAAATTCATAACTACTGTTCCAACTTGTCCTTTTCTGAGTAAAATAGGTTCGTTGGTTTCTTTGTGATTAGCTTGGATATCAGTAGTGATCGCTATTAAATCATATTCTTGAATTAGACTCATAAAAACCTCAATTATTTATTAACTGGATAAACATTTGTCAATCGGGGAAAAGTTTCCTGATGACGAATAATCCAAGAGCTTAAAATCAAAGAACTTCCTACTTCGGTTTGAAGTCTAAACTTGATATCGTAATGAATACCGTAACGATCTTGTTTATAGATTACAACATTATTGTTCTCTCGAATAGCTTGTAATAATGCTTGTTCTAATATTGCTTTATTTTCCAGAGTAATGCCAAGTTTTTTATGAAAAAGGAAAGCTTTGTGTTTTCCTTGCAAGTGTTGGGTATTTAAACAATATTGTTCGAGTTTGTCTCCTAAAACAGCTTGGTCACTGTTTGGTAATTTCATTTGTAAATATTCCAACCCATTTCTTCAATAGTTTATCGTGATCTGTAGACTAAGCGTGTCCTAAAGAGTACTGCTATGCATATCTTCTAAGGCGGAGCGCGATCGCCTATCAAATACCATTGCCATCAGAATTGGCAAATTGTTGAGTATCAGATTCAGATTTAAGCCAAGATTTAGTCGTTTGAATCAGTTGCTTAATCTTGATACTTATCTCCGAACCATTTTTAATGATTAAAGAAGCAAAGTTATCTGGAGTAGGCTGGACAAAGCTCTCGGTGATCACAGCCGAAGATTTCTGACCATTGACACTAGAAGTTACGAGCTTCCTAACAAAGGTCGGTTGATAAATAGCATGAGCGTAAAATATTTCATTCTTATCAATAGCTCTATCGCCAGTGAGAGATTTATAGACAGCTAGGAACTGTTTGCAGAAACAGTCAGCAACGTTGTAGTAAGAATAATTCTGAAGAAAAGTCAAACCAGCGTAGCCACTACATTTAAGCCGAAAAGGTAATTGAGAAAGGGGTTTGTTGTTATCGTCTAAAAACCAAACTATGACATAGCTGAATGCTTTATAACCTTCCGCATCATGTTTCTGTTTATCGTAGGGAAGAGTCTCAAAATCATTGCTCATCAGGGCTTGAGAACGATTGAGAATTAAGAGCTTGGGCGATTTGGTCAACAAAAGAGTTTCTTGAGTACCATCACGAAACTCATGTTCGACGGGCTTCCAAGCATCAGTTAATTCAAACTTGGCTAATTCGGCATTAGTTGAAGTAATGGCAATACCAAACTTTTTATCTGAAGCGTTAATAAATTGCGCGTAAGGAATTGAGGATAATTCACCGAGAAATTCCTCAGTGTTAAAGCCGAAATCGTGATTATTTTGCATGGTCTTTATGAAGATAATATTAATACTATTGTACTATTCAACTGCTCAACAGCGTGGTTGGATATGCGTGGGCTTGCATCGCATAGTTTGATGAAACCCACGCATCCCCCACGCTCAATTCTTACCAGTTTGGCGGAATCTGCGCCCTCGGAGTTTACGCCCTCGGATAGAGGCAATGAGCGCATCTGTTTGATCACCAGGCAGAATTTGAACGTTGAAGAATAAAGGATGGCGAAAGTTGGTTCCAAGGTGGGGAATTGCGCCGATAATCGCGGTTTTGACTTGATCGAGGCTTGAACCGATAAAACAATTGTTCTGTGGGTCGCAAAAAATAGTGACGACGGAATCAGCAAGAGGATTGTTGAGGCTTGGCTCAACGGTTCTGATCTCAATTGAAAGTAAATATGTTTGAGTCATTTTATAGAGTGAGAGATTGTAGACTGAAAAGATTTAAACGATCGCGACTTTAAAGATTTTTAATTGGTCTGGGAAATCAAGTAAATATTTCCATCGGCATTAGCATCAGGAAAGTTAGCACGAATAAAATCTAAACAATCGCACTCCAGCTCAAATTCTTCAATAGTTAAAAATTGGTTGTTACGGGATTTAAGTTGAGGATTAGGAGTATCGCATGACCAATAACTACCGTTAGTCGTCAACATCGGATACCAACCATTTGTGCAGCATAAATGATCGTCACAAAAAGCCCTAAAGGATTAGCTTCGCGTCCGATCGCTTCGGATCTCGTCTTGAACTCCGTAACTGTGTGCCAAGTTTTAGAAGGATCGACGTTGGGAACTTCTACTAGATACATGTTGATTAAAGAAGAGAAAAGAAAGGAAAGATTATTTAATTTTCTGGAGAAAGAGTTTAAGAGTTTTGACTTGATAGGGTTTGGCATCACTGTTATCTTTTCCAGACTGAACAATGGCTATTGGATAAAAAGGATGTTGCCAGACGGTGTGACTGCCCTTACCGCGTTTGGTCAGCCGAATAAAACCTGCTTTGGATAAGCGAGACTTAAGGATTCGGTTTTTCATAGGAAGTAGGGCAGAGAGGGTTTGTTGTTTAGAGAAATTAACTCGGCTCTTTTTTCGAGATAAGATTCGTTTAAATGCAGCAAGAATTTGAAGTATTCCGCTGCCCAAAATTTAGCCTGGTTGTAATTAGGTTCTGATGCCAAATTTCTTTTGAGTATTTCGACACGAAGGCGATTCTCTAAAGTCAATTGAGTATTGTTCGAGGGAGCAAGATTCACCTTGGATTGATTGGATTGTCGAAGTTGTCTAATTTGGTCTTCAAGACGTTGACACTCATTGAACAGAATCAAATAGTCTTCTAGATGATTGACGGCAAGTTGGGCAGCTTTATGTGGATACTGATCGAGATAAACTTTTAATTGCTGAAGTTCAGCATCAATATTTGGATTCATGGCGAGATGGATGATTTTGTAGAGGGTGGTTAAGAAGTAAAGCCATAAGAGCGATCGCATTACTTGTGCGATCGCATCACGGAGCGACTAAAAGATGTCTTCAGTAGAGATCAGATGAGACTCATCGAACAGACAAATTTGGTCTTCAGCCACCCAAAGACGCTCACCATAGGTTGACTCGTAACTGGGGTTGACTAGCCAGTAGTACCAAGCAGTTTCAGACAAATAAGCTTCCGTAGAACGATAGAGTTCGTGATTGTATTGGCGACCGATAATTACAAAACTTGCCCATTCAGAATGATGTTCAGTCGCATCGATGACTTTAACGATACTATCAAGCGCGAAACGAGCATGAGGAACATCGAGGGGATTTTGATCGCCAAACAAATCGCAGTCATTAGTTCTTTGATGATGAGTTTTGGCAGCCTGTTCAAACAAGCGACACCAACCACGTCCATTAGATTCTTGATAATCTTGGAAATGAGAGCATTGAGCGCAGGTATCAGAATAACGCTCCAGAGCCGATTCAACTTTCCAGAAACTAACTTCACCGTTAGTAATTTTGTATTTCCAATAAGGTTGATTGAGTAACTTTCCTGAATTCGTTTTGGACTCGACAAGCTCCATTGCGTAGACAGTAAATGGAGTAGAGGAATTATTTTTAAGAATAACTTGTTCATAGAAAACGAATAAAGGTTGTTCGCAACTATATTTGGTTTCATTGGGGTCTTGTGGGGGTACGAACTCTATGGTGATGAGTTCTCGTTCTTCTGCTTGTACTGTCTGTTTTTCGGCTAAATATGTCATGATGTGAATTGACCTCTTAATGGGGGGTATAAAAGCGATCGCATTGTTTTCTCAGGACGAGCGATCGCTTTTAATCTAAAAAATTTTGCATCACTTTAGTTAACTTATTTGGCTTGCGGACTAATGCTTTCCGTTTCCTCATAGTATTTATATTGACATACTGCTAACTGATTGTCAACATATTGATTGTCAGTTGCTTGATATTTCAAATATTTGGTATAGTGGATATCAAGTAGTTAATCGACAATAATTGGGGGTGAACTTGACAACAACAGGCGTTTTAATGAACAGAACATATATAGACATACAACTTTGGTGGCCGAAAGATGATGAAGGAAAGCCATTATCCGTTTATGCAGTCTATAAAACAATTGAGGGAACAAGAAATGAGGTAACTAGACATACCCTAACTAGAGCTAAAGATGGGTTATTAGAAAAAGCAGATATTTCAAATCTCAAAGCCTTGGCTCGTTTATGTTCTATATGGAGTGGCGAAAACCTGTCTGTTGATGACTTGATAGTAGAAGAATCTGATAATTAATGTTGATTGATTAACTTTACATTTTGTATTTCACAGCCATAAATAGCAAAAGCGATCGCTTCCCGTCGAAAAGTTAGCGATCGCCTTTGAACCAATATCCGCATAAAGGAATTAGTAGTTATGTACATTTTAAATGGTGGAGTCCAAAACTGCACCTTGACTTTCAAACAACATCAAGAAAACCGCTCGAACCAGTTGGGAGGTGCGATGTGATTGGATTTATCACACCATTCCAGATTTTAGATTACCTAGAGCGCTTGAACGTAGTCAAAGAAACTTCAAATGAATACCATTGTACCTGTCCTGTCTGTGGAGATGGTGGGTTCAAAATCAACAAGAAAAACGGTTCGTACCAAGCGTTCAAGTGTGGCTGTGAAATTAAGGATATTCGGGAAGCGATAAGTCCATGGTCTGAAGCTTCTTCTCAAGGGTCAAGGGTAAGGGGGCAAAGGGACGAGGAGATAGGGAGACAAGGAGAAAGGGAGAAAATCAAGCTTGCCCAACTTAATGCCTCTGCTGAGAACGCGCCAAAGCCAGAGTTCTCGCCTATTCCAGAATGGTTAATCAAACAAGGAGTACCTGTTTCAGCAGTAGAAACCCGTTATTGGTACTCAAAAACTCAATGGGTAAGTAGATTTGAGTGGACAACAGAAGAGAGAAAAAAAGCCAAAACGATCAGACAGGGGCATATTAAGTCCAATGGCTTAATCCAATGGAGTAAAGGCGCAAAGGATTGGAGAGCATACAAACTATCTGAAGCAGTTAAGCATTGCCAGGGAAAATGGGTCTTAGGTTTAGAAGGAGAAGGATGTGTCGAGACAGCCAGAGCGATCGCCTTGGCAGCAATAACATGGCAGGGGTCGAACTGGACACCCAAGGCAATTGTCAATGATTTGAGCGCCTTAAAAGACGCAAAAGCAGCAGGATTAGTTTATTTTCCCGATCATGATAAAGCGGGGCAGAAAAAAGCAGAATTAGTCAAATCAGCCTGTTTTAAAGTCAACTTACCATGTCTGATCATCTCGCCGACAGATGTATGGAGTGAAATGCCAGCTAAAGGAGATCTTACGGACTTTGTAGAGGTGCATCCGCATTTTAGTACTGATGAACTGATATCGAGATTAGAAAAAGCGATTGCTCAGGCGATAAAAGTCGAGTCCTTACAAAAATTAACGGCGGCTTTTGTGAATGAAGATTCATACACAAAACGCGCCTTAACATCAGAATCAGCGGAAGGCGATCAAGAAAAATCGCGGGAGTTACCGAACTGGTCACAGTCGGATTTGGCTCAGTGGTTAGCAGAGAAATATCGAAGTAAACTAGCCTGGAACGCAGAGCAACAGCAATGGTATCGTTACGGCGCGCAAACAGAGGGGATTTGGAGTATTGAACCAATTGAATTTGTCGGGCAGCTAGTCAAGTCAGAAGTAGAAGCGATCGCAATGGAAATTGCCCAAACAAGTAAAAATAAGAAAAAACCAAACTACAGTGTATCGATGCTCAATGGAGCGATCGCATTATTAAAAATGGATTTAGCCGTGAGAACCTGGGACGAAGCGAAAGGAGTATTGCCATTGCTCAATGGGGTATTAGACCTTGAAACAAGGAAACTTTTATCCCACAGCCCCTCCAACCGATTAACCTGGTGTCTGCCCTACGCCTATAATCCACTCCTAACTTGTGATCCGATTCAAGATTGGTTACTCGAAATGTGCAGGGGCGATCGCCAATTAATTGAATTGATGAGAGCCTATCTACTGGGAATCGTAACAGGTAGAACTGACTGGCAGAAATACTTAGAACTAATCGGGCCAGGAGGAACAGGCAAGTCAACTTTAACCAGATTAGCGATCGCTTTGGTGGGGCAAGAAAATGTACATACCACTACCCTCAAGAAACTAGAAGGAGAAAAGTTTGAAACCGCCTCGATAGCAAGAAAACGCTTAGTCCTAATCAACGATTCAGAAAGATACGCAGGAGAGGTGGGTAAGCTTAAAAACCTCACAGGTCAGGATACTTTACCTTATGAAGTAAAGTACCAGCAGTCCAAAGGTGGATTCAATCCTGATGCCTTGGTAATTGTTTCTACCAATGAAGTAATCCAAAGCAGTGATTACACATCGGGATTAGCAAGAAGAAGAATTTCAATCCCGATGCTCAAAGCGATTAAAAGCGATGCGCTCCGCGCTGGCTTCGCCAATCGCCAAAAGAATCTAATCGAATATCAGAATGGTGAGATGGTAGGGGAGTTTGTACCATACATTCCAGGATTACTTAATTGGGTATTATTGATGGATGAAGTTGAAGCTACCAGAATCATCAAAAACTACGAGACGGCAGTACCATCACTCTTGGCAATGAAGGCACAAACGTTAGTAGAAACTAATCCGATTGCCGACTGGTTAGATAGCAAAGTAGTTTATGACCATGCTGCCAAAACCAATGTTGGTGTAGCCAAAAGGGACAAAGATAACAATTCAGCCCAATGGTATTTAAATACTAACAAATGGTTATATGCCAGTTATGCCGAACATTGCCATGACACAGGTACTCGCGCACTTTCCTTACGCCGCTTTGTAAATTTATTATCTGACTTGGGCAAAAATCAATTGGGGTTGGATATCGAGCGATCGCGCGATCGCTTTGGGTCATATTTCACTGGCTTAAAGATTCGCTCCGAAGAAGACGATAAGCCGCCTATGATTACGGGTGAGCAGAAATACCACAATATTCAGCCAGCCCGTAGCAACAATAATATAAATACAATACATAGAGTTTGGACGATGGTGATAAATAAAGTAACTACTGCGATCGAGAGAATCATTGATGATGCTCTTGGTAGTAAATTAGAAACGGAAGTAGAAACAGAAACAAATCAAAAATCAAATCTAGATTTAGAGACAGAAAATGTTGAAGAAATTGCGGTAGGAGATCGCATAACTATTTCTGATTGTCCTGGGCATTGGAGTTGGGCCTCGCCGTTTAAGGTCACAGCAATAGAAGGAAATTGGGTAGCATTAGAGTTAGTAGACAATTTGATTGAGATGGGTCGGTTAGAAAAATGTCGAACTTAAAAAAGAAGAAAAAAGCTCAAGAATTATCCCACCTAATGGTAATTATAGATGTTCTGATTGTGACAGCATTTTTCAAAACTACTGAAAAAAAAGACTGAAAAAAAAATTCGGTAATAATGATTTCTGGAGGTAGTTTTAAATTTTGCCGTCACCATGATCCAGAATATGTATAATCAATCTTTATTTAAGAAACATACCAATACATTACAAAAGATTAGGATGAAATTGACCAATATAAAATTCCCAATCAAACAGATCGAAGAATTTTGCGATCGCTGGCAAATTATTGAATTTGCTTTGTTTGGTTCTGTTCTTCGTGTTGATTTCCGTCCTGATAGCGATATCGACGTGATGGTGCAATTCCATTCAGATGCTCATCCTACCCTGTTCGACTTAGCAGATATGGAAAATGAACTAAAGGTAATTTTTCAGCGAGACGTAGACTTAGTAACTCGCAAAGGTATTACAGGTAGTCGAAATTATCTGCGTCGTAATAATATTCTTGACTCTGCTCAAATTATCTATGCCAAAAGATCCCCAATTTCTACTTGATATGCTGCTCTCTGCCAAAATTGCTGTTGAATACGTAGCAGGGCGATCGCGAGAGGATTTGATAAGCGATCTTCAACTTCAGGATGCTGTGATTCGACGATTTTTAATTATTGGAGAAGCAGCAAGACGTGTTTCTGAAGAAACCAAACAAAACTTACCGAAAGTTCCCTGGACAGCTATTAACGGAATGCGTAATCGGTTGGTTCATGAATATGATGATATCGATCTTGATGTTATTTGGGATACCTTGATTAAGAGTCTGCCTATTTTGATTAAAGAACTAGAGAATGTTGTTTTACTGGAAGAATAGCTCAAAAACCTCACAGGTCAAGATACCCTGCCTTATGAAGTAAAGTACCAGCAATCCAAAGGCGGATTTAATCCTGATGCTTTAGTAATTGTTTCTACCAATGAAGTAATCCAAAGCAGCGATTACACATCAGGATTAGCAAGAAGAAGAATCTCCATTCCCATGCTAAATCTAATCAAAAGCGATCGCCAGAAGAACCTGATTGAGCATCAGAATGGGGAATTGCTTGGGGAGTTCGTACCATACATACCAGGGTTACTTAATTGGGTACTGGCAATGGATGAAGTTGAAGCCACCAGAATAGTTAAAAACTATGAGACGGCAGTACCATCGCTCTTGGCCATGAAGGCACAAACGTTAGTAGAAACCAATCCCATTGCCGACTGGTTAGATAGCAAAGTAGTTTATGACCATGCTGCCAAAACTAATGTTGGTGTAGCCAAACGAAACAAAGACAACAATTCAGACCAATGGTACTTAAATACCAATAAATGGTTGTATGCTAGTTATGCCGAACATTGTCATGACACAGGTACTCGTGCGCTTTCCTTGCGTCGCTTTGTGAATTTATTATCTGACCTAGCTAAAAATCAATTGGGATTGGATATCGAGCGATCGCGCGATCGCTTTGGCTCTTATTTCACTGGCTTAAAGATTCGCACCGAAGAAGATGACAAACCGCCTATGATTACGGGTGAGAAAAATTTATCCTTAGTTCAAAATAGTCAACCAGCCAATCTTAATAATACCAATGTCGTGAATAGAATTTGGACAATGGTGATGGATAAAGTAACGACGGCGATTGAAAGAATTATTGATGATGGTCTTAGCAATGAATCAAATGATTCACAAGAAATTGAACAAGAACAAGACAAATTAACCGTGGCGCGTTCTAGGTGGAAAGTTTCTCACCCAGAAGCCGCCACCACTAAGACTGAGATAGAAGCAGAAAATAATCAAGAAATAGCGGTAGGCGATCGCGTAACCATTTCTGATTGTCCAGGTCATTGGAGTTGGGCCTCGCCATTTACCGTTCGAGCAATAGAATCGAATTTGGTAGCATTAGAGTTAGTGGACGAGTTAATTGAAATGAGTCGGCTAAAAAAGTGCTGTTGAGCAAACTATCAAACAATGGGCGAAGCCAAAAGAAGAAAACAACAAGGAACCAAATCGATTAATCAAGCCATAGTAGTCAAAATAGAAAAGTCGAAGACGACCGAAATTAAAAGCTATTAGCCTTTAGCTTTATCAAACGGTAAGTTTGGAGGCAATTTTAGGATTATCGCCCCCATATTCTCCGCAACAAGCTTACTCCATTTCGATTTTTTTCATCTTCTTTTACAGACGTTTCCTTGCCAAATTGATGAATTGGCATACAAGGACTATATACAACTTTCGCTCTACCGTTGGAAACAAAGTTTTTCTTCATGACACTTTCAAAGACTAATTTTTCTACATACTAGCGTTTTTATCTCTACAAAGGGTTGTCGATTTGTCACCTTGCTTGGTGATTTGGGCAAGAATCAATTGGGTTTAGATATCAGGAGAGAGCGCGATTGGCGAAGCCAGCGCGCGACGCGAAGCTATATGCGAAGCGGTATCCTTTAGGAGTCCTTTAGGGGAGCGCATCGCTTTGGGTCATATTTTGCGGGGCTAAAGATTCGAGATGTCAATGACACTTCACCACCACTAATTACGGAAAACTCTGAAGCAGGGTATGAGCTAGACGAGGATAAGTCTGTTATCACAATAGGGGATTGTGTGACGGTAGAAGATGCGCCTAGCTATTGGTCGTGGGCGAGTCCTTTTAAAGTAGAAGCGATTGATGGAGAAATGGCAAAGCTTCAAATGGTGAGTGAATTAATAGAAATTAGTCGGTTGCAAAAATGCTTCAATACAGACTTAAAATGATGATGGCTATAGAGGGCTGTATCTTAGCGATCTACTATTCACCAGCAAAATGTTATCAGTTTTCAATTATTGATGACTTTAATTGCGTCTACGATTATTCTGATATTTTTTACAGTTTAGAGGCAGCAGAAATTAAAGGAAGAGAAGCAGTTAAAGAACTCTGGTGCTAATCATGAGTCATGGTCATTATGACTCATGATTATGTTATCATCTGCAATCGCTTCATAAACGCAGGTAATAATTGAATTGAGAACGAACATCGGGAACAAGGATAATGAAGAGGAATCGGGGATAAAAGAGACTAGAGAGAGATTTTTTGCCAAGCTAAATCTAGGATATGAAGAGGATAAGCAGGATAACCATCTTGGATAGTAGTTTTAATGTCCAACTGTTTGGCTAATTTCCTGGTCAGTTCTAAAAAATACAAAAAGTCATCGCGTTCGAGCCATTTTCTTCTTAGTTTGAGGTATTGACCGCAGTTGAAACAAAAAGTTTCAGCTTTTGTTTGTTGATGCTTCTGCTGCTTCGATTTGTGATCGTGTGGGGATTGCTCAAAATTGCTATGGTAGTCGCAGTAGATAAATTTATGTTTCCAAAGTGGTCTAGGGGAGGTCACCATCAAAGTCCAAGGATTCACACTCAGTTGGTTTTGTGAATCATGAGATTTGTTTTGGAAATGATTCTTGAGATTACTGAGCAAATCATTTTTACGTTCAAACTGATTGTAAGCGACCGCTTCATATTCACTCATAGTCCACAAATCGTTTTTGGTCAGGCTATTTAAGTTGAGTTGATCGAGGATATAAAAGAAATTGTGATGAATAGCCGTTACCTTTTCTCTAAAGGTACATTGCTGACGGAAAACGATTTCTAGCTCGGTATCAAAATAACCATAGTAACAACGCTTAAAAAGCCGAAAATTAACATTTAGGTCTCTTTCAAAGGTGTTAAAGTCACCAAACATTTTCCAGTAACTAGTGGGAACATGACTGAGTAAAGTTTCAAAATCCAATTCAACTTTGGGGGGCTTCGGCTGTTGATAACTACTTTGGCGTTGAGATTGGTTTTGATTGGAAGCAGCCCAATCAGTCCAGTTATATTTAGCCGAGCCAGAGCGAGAATTGGACTGAGTGTAAGCTTCTGTGTGCGATCGCGATTGATGATTAGTTTTCCAAGGGGAGGTAGCTGTTGCCATGCCATCTTTGGCATTAATAATTGTCTGGGCGATTTGTGTAGCTAAATGTGAATCTAAATCACTAATATCTGGGTGAAAAACTTTGAGTAGAGATAAATACTTTTTCCTGTCTAAAGTCGGGTTAACAAAAATACCGCGATTGAAAGATTTGATGGCATTGAAACCTTTTTCCTCTGTGCCATCATCAAACTGAATACATTGTATTTGTTCTACATTAATGGCGATAATAATTTGCTTACCCAGATAAGTCCACATCAATCTGCAATTATTAGTGGTGAATAAATTTGTTAGTGACTCAATCTAACTGATGAATAGCTATTGGTAAATATTTAGGCAAGTCTACCTTGACTCGATTAGAGATTAGGCGTAACTGCCCTAGTCCTTTAGGGTAATTGTGGGCATTGAAGCGGTAGCTCAATAAATCTTGAGCTAGAAAATATGACCACAGAATTTCTGCTTCGGTTTTTTGACTAATCTCGATTAAATGTTGACGTTGGCAGTCAAAAAATCGAGTATATAACTTCAAACATCTGTCAAAAGCAGATTCTCTGATGATGAGGACAAATCGAGAATTGAGAGACGATTGTAAACAGTAGCGAAGATCTTGCCAGTTAAAAAGCAGTTGCTTATGAGTTCTAAATTTAGAGCCGACTAAATTAGAACCATCATAAAATTCAATTTTGTAGCCATGTTTAGTCGGAGTAATATATCTGTACATAAAGGGGTCTGGAGCCGTAAAAGATGTTTCGTTTTTGTTTTTCTTACAAAACAAAGCAAGATAAATTCGATTGAAAAATTGCATGTTGTCTTCTCTTTTTACTCCACTCTTTTATATCTAGGTAATTAATTCAGGCTAGCTAAAGCATGAATATATTGATTACGGCCCATCGCGTTATCGATCTTAAAACCAGCATCAGGATCTAGGGCTGAGATTAGAGTTAATCTCCCTTGAGGAATTCCTCTGCGATAATTCTTGGCTACTGCTGATGTGGCTAAACCATCAGCCATCACACCGACAACTGTTCCACCAGCTTCAATTGTACCTAACATCAAAGCCCGATCTACCCCTCTTGTACCACCAACAATTATTTGGCTCTTTTGTTGAACACAAGTTTTAATCAGTTTCTGAGTATATTCTAATCCTGCATCATCTAGATTGCGAGAACCAACAATTGCTAATCCTCCTTGATCGAGCAAGTTTTTGTTACCCACACCATAAAGAATAGCGGGAGCTTGATCTTTTAGTTTTTGTTTCAAGCACTTAGGATATTCAGCATCGCCTCTGCTCAAGATCCATAATCCTTGATTTGTCCATTTTTCCACCGCTAAACTCAACATCACACCACGTTTTAATAAAGCCAAGATGCGGTGAGATTCTAGCTGATTAATTGTCAACTGAAGAAGTTTATCTTGAATTATTGAATCAAATAAATCTTGAGGAGTCAAATCATTATCTTTTAACCAAATTACTAGACTATTATATTCTCTTAAGGTTAAAGGTTTTGGCACAGTTGTACGCGACAAACCAAAACTGGCACATAAGAGTAATATTGCCTGAGTATCAAGGGAAAAAATGTGATTTGTCATCATTTTCAACATATATAAACTCAATTTGACTAAGACTATATTTGCCTAATTTATAATTAGAATTATGCCAAAATACTTGTTTAGTGCCTGATACTAAACATATACCAGCTTGAGAAAAGTAAACTATACTACGTAAACGTTGAACGGTCATATGTTTGGATACTTTTGGGAGAAATTCTGACGCATCCATTAGCACTGACTTTCTTGACCAATCTTGCCAAAGACTGTGTTGTTTTTTATAAATGTTGATTGCTGTTTCAATTGCCAGCAAATCATTTAAAAGTAAGATAGATGTTTGATTCATGGCATCCATTTGTCGAGCCTGATAATCTAGAAAAGCACTACCTAACCTACCTGTTTAAGCTTTTAAATATTGAGGAGGATTAGACAGCTTTTGTAAATAATCCATAACAATCGGTGGTGTATTTTTCATCTTACAAAGAAAGTTTATAGCTTCTGATGGTTAAGGAATAAAGCAGAAGGGGCTTGTTGTTGATGTTGGAGAATTCGGCTCAACTCATTGAGAAGGGCATAATTTTTCTGCTCCAGTTCTTTGTATTGACGCGCCAAGAGAACAAAATCTTCAAAATGGTTAATGGCTAGCTGAGGAGCTTGTTCAGGGTATTTTTCAAGATGACGTTTAAGGCATTCGACGGAAAAACAGAATTCTAGGTCAAGTTTCATAGTAAAAAATTAAAGTGTCACTTCAATGAGTAAATTAGTGTCAGGGTATGGCAGGAAGGTTGTGTAATCAAGAAAACTAAGGAGTTCGCGATACCAAGGATAAAGTTGGTTCGCGTACAAGTTAGCTTTGTTCAGATTCCAAATCGTACTTTGAGTGGGATTTCTCAGATTAAATTCAAAGATAGTGGCTTCCAGAAATTTCGCTCGAAATTCTGCCAAGCAAGCTATTGTTAATACGTCTTGATTAGAAGTGGTTTGGCTCCGTATACTCTTCGAGATCGTTGCAGAATTAAGCTGGTTATAAAGTTCATCAGAAACGACCAAAGCATTGATGAAGTTGCTCTGCTGGGTAAAAATGGTAATCAGTGGCATGAGATTAAAGAACAGATGGAAGCCGTTTATATAACGGGTCAAAGCAAACTTTCTTTTCTTTATGGTCTAATTATAGCATGATAACGCTGTAATATGTTATTTTTTACGCTATAAATAAGAAAATCAAAAATGATTAGACTAGCGCGAAAGTGATATAACTAGTGAGTAGAATTAGTGAAGGAAAAGAAATTGGACGCAAAACCGTTTAACGATCGTCTGAAAGACTTGGGCTGGAGTCCCTATAGACTGGCTCAAGAACTAGATAAAATAAGGCAGACAGAGAAAGGGGCAGGGAATTACACTAGTACAGTGGTTAAGTTTTTGGAGAACCCAAATAGTTCTCGAACAATGACTTTTTTAGATTTGGTGACAGCGATGGATGGAGAAATTGTGATTCGCTGGAAAGTCAAAAAAGAAGTCACAGTAGATTGTAAAGAAGTCAAGATAAACTAATTCAGCTACCTTTGTTTAATAACTATAGTAAACTAGATTGTGGAAAAAACACATTTAAAATCATATCACAACTTGATTAAACTGAGATCGGGTGTTTATCGAGGTTTAGATAAAACGGGTAACTTAGTTTTAATTAAATCTTTTGAATTTAATAGTGGGCAAAGCTGGAGTTTCCAAAGACAATTAGAACAAGAGACAGCTATTCTTAAGTCTCTTTCTCATCCTAGAATACCTAAATATTTTGATAGTTGGCAAGATGGAAGTATTTTTTATTTAGTTCGTGAATATATTGAAGGTAATTGTTTGGTTACAAACAAAATATTTACTGAGAAAAACGTAATTAATATTGCTTTACAGCTATTAGATATTCTAGTTTATTTAGAGTAACGTAATGTAACACATCACGATATTAAACCACAGAATATTATAATAGATTCCGAAGAAAATATACATTTGATTGACTTTGGTATTTCTAAGGAACTGAGTGATAAAACATTAGGGATAACTACTCAGTTTGGAGGCACAGAAGGGTTTATTGCACCAGAGAAAATTTTACTTCGCAGAACAGATAATCGAAGCGATTTATATAGTTTAGGAATGGTGCTGGCTCTCTACATCGATCGGCTTCAATAGAGTTACGACGAGCCATCCCACGTTCAATTACCCAGGTATTAAGGTGAATTTCTTGCTGCACTAATTCATTGGGGGTATCGGAAATGTGTTTAAGCAGATTAACATCATAGTTAGAAGCCAGAGAGATCCAAACTTCATGGAGATCGCCAACTTGTTCTAGTTCTACTGTGCCATTACTCAAATTAATAACTGACTGCAAATACTTCTGGGACTCATTTCCTGTTGCTTCTACACCACAGAGACTTATAGTTTTCTGTTCATTGTGACGTTCAACTGTAAAAGAAGAGCCACTATTGACACGGCTGATTTTCCAAGGCGTATAGTCGGCAGTTCTGTACTTGTACCTTTGCCAATTGTCTAAACTAATGAGAGCAACAGCCGCAACAGCAGACAGAATAATCAAGGGTTTTCTAAAGTAGAACAGAAATAACTTGGTTTGCATGACCAGAAAGCTAGATTTATTTCTAGTATTCCCATTCTGCTATTTAAGCTAACTGCTTCTCCATCTTTTGTTTTAAGCCTGTAGATCTCTACTATTGTTTAACTTGCTTGGTCGCAACGGCGATCGCGGGGATAATAAACCCGCATTTTGGCTGGATTAATTAATTATCAATAGAGCATAAGTGACTTTACATAAAAGTGTATAAATTCAAAAATGCATTTTTACAAGCGATCGCTCTTTGTGGTCAAATAGCCGTGGGGTGGAGGCTGAAGAATCCAGTTCAAAGCCTTGAGATACTTTAGAGGCTTTTGAACACCATTGCTTAGAATGAAATAACCCTGCGCCTAGTACGGTTATTTTGTAATCTTTCAATAGCTCAAAAACTAGTAATAATACTTTCTGCTGTTGAGCTAAATTAGTATAAAACGATAAAAAATATTTGTTTGTAAATTAATATGCCTTTAACTCAAGAGGAAGAAAGAGATTGTAAGACTAAAATATTAAACTTAATTATACAAAAGAATCATCGTTATAGAGAAATAGATAATTTTTGCGGTGATTACACTCCAGCAGAAATTGTCAAATGTATAAATCAACTAGTGAATGAAAATATTATAAGGGAAGAAAAACTTCCCTATGAACATGAAACTTCTTATTATTTGATATCTGACAATTATTTATTATTTGATTCGACCTATGAAATTACCAGCAGTAGCGATACATTTGAGAGATATTTTAACCGTATACCTCTAACTTTAGAGCAAGAAAGAGATTGTAAGACTAAAATACTAAATTTAATTAAGCAAGGCAGAAATCATCATAGACAAGTAGAAAATTTTTGTGATGATTTCACTGTGATAGAGATTGTCACATGTGTAAATCAACTAGTGGGTGGAAATATTATTAGGCAAGAAGGAGCTTATTACCATCTAAACTAATCTGAGTTTGGGCTAGCTGTTTGGGTTAACTTGTTAGGGGCATGGGAGAAATGGGAGGAAGCGACGAAGAGAGGATATTCGCTCTTTGTATCTGAAGAAAATAATGAAGAGGAATCGGGAATAACTAAAGATTTTGGCTATTTTGGTTGATGGCGATGGTGAAATAGCTGTCGGGTTGAGGCTGAGGAATTGAATTCAAAGCCTTGCGATGTTTAAGATTGTGTGTGACGAGTGAAGGAGATCGCCCTTTGATGAGACATTCCAATCACTATTCGCAGCGCTCTGAATACAGATTATATTTTTGGTTCAAATAATCCTCTTTGACTTTTTGCGGATCAAAGTCTGAAGATACGGGTTGAACTTGTGGCGTGTTTTGCTGAATTAAAGATTTGAAAGTTTTACTTTGGCATGGAATCAGTTGTTTCTGAACGTTTTGTTTACTTTCTTCTTCGTCCGCCTTTTCAAGGCGGACATTGCTAAATTCACTGTTGCTGATATGTTTATCTAGCTGATCGACTTTGGTATCTAGAGCTTTGATCTCTCCTGAAAGTTTTTCATCAACGGTATTTATTTTCCCTTTAATTTCAGATTGACCAAGCTTAAGAGAATTGACTTCTTCAAGTAGTTTCCTCTGGTCTAATTTAATTTCGTTGAGGATATCGGCGATGTCGGTCTGGATAATAGGATTGGTCATTTGGTATACTCCAATTAGATTAAGTAGTTGAATGAACATCCCCAATGATTTGGTCGTCGATGGGGATGTTTATATTTTAAAGCTTCCAAGGATAAGGAAACAGTGGGTTAACTTGTTGTCAGGAGTATGGAGAAAGCGATCGCAAGCTCGGAGATATTCCACGTTGAGTAAAAGAATGACTCAGGGGGTGTATTTTGCGGCGTTGAGCCAAGCGTCATCAGTGGGAGATTCTAGAACGCCTAGTCGGTAAAGTTTTGATAGTCATGGTGATGGTTGATGGTTGATGGTGATGTGAGATCGTTTTCCGATTTTAAGCTAGCTAATATTCGTTGAAACTCTGGTCGATCTGAATCAAAGAAACGTTCGTGAGTAGAATCACGGTTGAGAAATTCAGAAATGTTTTGCTCGATGGAGAGATGGGAGTAACCAATCCAACCATCACCCCGTAAAACCGTGTCCAAAAACTCAAAGTCGCCATTAATAATCTCCTGCTTATCTTCAAAGATCATCAATTCAATCAAATACTCCGCTAATAGATAGCGATCGCCTTTTGCGACAATTGTTTGTAACAAATCAAGGCGTTGCTGGCGTGTACCGTGGGAGACGTTAAGATCAATAATTTGCGACCATTCTGGTGTTTGTGGATTGTTCATAATCTTAATTTAATGAGGAACAGGGAGGTTATGAATGCGAGTGCCGAGAAATTGACCGTTGAGATCGAAGACATCAAGACACAGAGTATAAAAAAGTGGAAACGTTCTCTAAGTGAACTAACTCATTCCATTAGTGATGGGAGTGTTCAAGAGAATCGCAGTTTTGAACTAGCTTCCCTTCGGCAAAACAACTAAGGCAGTAGTTAAAGTCCTCAAATGATTCTTCAATTGGAATTTCTAGCTCTTCTGGAGGGTACTGGTCGTCGCACAAAAAAGCAATACGAGAAATTGGTATTCCAGCAAAATCAAAACGCGCAAGCTCAATCAGCATCCAAAGTTGGTTGTTGGGGTTAAGTTGTTTGTTATATAGTGTAATACACTTTCTTAAAGATTTTAATCTGTAGGAGGGTATTATACAGATATGGATCATTTTTCTTTTATTATTTAAAGGTGTTGAATGTGATCTGGCTTAAGGAAGGTCATAGCCTGACTGCCTGACACAAGTGCCTGAAACATATTGCGTCTCTTTTTAGAATGAAATAGCCCTGTGAATCATTCAATGTTAAACCTTCCATTTCCGTATAGTGCTTTGTGTTCACTGTTAACAATTGTACTCGTACCAATCCTAACAGTCGGCTTTTGAGTGGGAAGCTTCCCACTCAAAACGCGACGTAAGTTTGTGTATCCTTTTTCTCTAAATTGTTGCTTGATTTCTTCTATTTTTTCTTCGTCTTTTTTTTCGAGCCTGGTAAGAAATTGATATATTTGACCGTTAAATTGTCTAAAGTCACCAAATTTACTTTTTTTCACAGTTGACAAAAATTGAGTAGAAAATTAGCGATCGAAATAAAGCAGAAGGGGCTTATTGTTGATGTTGGAGAAGAAGGATTAATCCATTGAGCTGGCTAGATTCCGTATTGTTCAAGTTGTTTGAGAAGGTTTAGTTTGTTCAGCAGCAGCACCGCGATTAAGAAAGTGATCGGACGTAAACAATATCATGTCTGTAAAAATTATCTGAAGTAAAACTGAAATTTAATTTTTCTTCAATCCAATAGCAATATTTTCGATAATAAGCTCTGAGTTCTAAAAATTCAGGATCGTTAATTGAATCACGACAAATGTGTCCTAGAGTATTCAACATTTCACGAGCTGAATCTAATTCCAATCCATATAAACGCTGTTTATTAGGGTCGAGAGTTTCAAGAGTTTCAAAAGAAAAAGTTTCATTTTCTGAATAAAATTGTTTCACTAATGGTATGGCATTGAGGATTTCAGTATTATTAACCTTAATTAATTTGTCATGCTCATAAAATATTTCGTAATAAGGCACTGAGCCTATATCAAAAGAATTTTCCTTAACATAGGTAACGTTTACCCAATTAACATCAAATAAATGGATGTGATGATATTCTTTATTTCTTTTATAGCTGACAGCAATAGGATTAACTACTTTCTCTATGGATTTTTTTGGCATTTTATCAACTTCTGCTTGAAAAATATATTTTTTAATTGCTTGAGCCTGATTGAGCAAAGTTTGTAAGCTTTAGGGAAGTTTGGATCAGATAATTTGTGTCATGTTCTTCGATCAATATGGTAGTCGGTGGGGATCTTTATATTTTATAGCTTTTAAAGATTGCGATGCCGAAGGCTAGGCAGAGCCTAATCGCGATTTCTGTTGAGATTGTATAGTCATTCTAAATAATTTCCGTATGATTTAACGATATCATCCAAGGAAGTACCAGGAGCGGAATAAATGCGTCTTTTTTTGAGGATGGCAAAGTCTTGTTCGATCCGATTAAAATCAGGTGAATAGGGTGGTAAAAACAAAACTTTGTGACCCGCTTGTTGGGCAATGCGAAATACATCATCCTGGCGGTGAAATGACGCATTATCAAGGATTAGAGTGGAGTTTGGTTTTAATTCGGGAATGAGATGTTTTTCGAGCCATTGATTAAACCATAAAGCATTAGTACTTCCTTGAAAAAGAATTGGTGCTAACAACTGTTTACCTCTTTTCCCAGCTATCAGACTGGTTCTGGTTCCTTTTTGACCATGGCGATCGCCATAAGTTTTTTGTCCTCGTTTTGACCAGGCATAAGGACGATAGACATATTCTTCAAAGCCTGATTCATCCAAATAAACTAAATTGCTTGACCCATCCAGGATGACAATTTCACGTAAATTTCTCAAAAAGTTGATTCGCTCACTATGCCTGCGTTCACTGTATTTCAGAGTTTTTTTTACGAGTTAACTTCATTTGCTTCTGGGCATACCCAATAGCACTCGTATGCACTCCAAAATATTGCGCTCTTTCTCTTAACAAAGCATCTGGATGTTCTTGAATATGTTGGGCAAGTGCTTTCCAGTTTAGTTTTCGCCTTCTTCCAAGTTGTGGTGATGGAGTCAAATTTTTTCTTCGACACCAATCATT
The DNA here is from genome assembly GCA_019359095.1 of Pleurocapsa minor HA4230-MV1. Classification (NCBI taxonomy): domain Bacteria; kingdom Bacillati; phylum Cyanobacteriota; class Cyanophyceae; order Pleurocapsales; family Pleurocapsaceae; genus Pleurocapsa; species Pleurocapsa minor. Next base: position 40,950 of record JAHHHZ010000004.1, read on the forward strand.
CACACACCATAAGCTTACTTCATATCTTCTTGATGCTTCGGCTTTTGAGCCTCCAGCCGCGACAAACTTTACCACCCGCTTTCGCAGATCTACACTATAAGTCATCTAACTTGATCAATTTCTCAGTTAGCTTATATTATTTCATATGTTTCTTATTTAGAATGACTATAGCTGCTCAACAAAGCAGAAAAAGAGTCGGCAGAATTATCAATCAATTGCCAAAGCTGCTCGGCGGAGAGATGCGGCTTTGGCTGCACTAAAGTATTAGGCGGCTTTTCTGTACGTCGCGTTTTGGGTGGTAAGCTTCCCACCCAAAAGCCGACTGTGAGAAGCTTCCCATAGAAAACGCGCCGTATATCTTCGCGTCGCCAAGTGCGATCACAAAGAAAATCATCTTGTTCGAGTTCAGTAAGTTCGTACCAGTCATTAGGTGGTGGATTAGTGAGAAAATTTCTGCTACAAGCCTGTAAAATCTCGAAACGAAATCGATGGTCATTTGGATTGTGAGTAGAAGTATTAATGTTTATCGAAAAAATTAGTATGAAAAACTACTCTTTTTGTAAACATCTAAAGAGCTTCACTCGCTTTGGCAAAGTTCAGGTGGGGAAACTGGCTGATTAGATTTAGACTCAGCCACCAAGAAGATTCGACCATCAGACATCCTCTTAACGGTGTTGGCTTCAACAATTGGCTCGTCCTGTTGAGCCGAAGGCGAACCTTTAATCTCAGACTGATAGTTTTCCATTTGGGGTAATCCTTCAGACTCAGCAAAATCATAGGGGTTGGGTGCAATTGGGCTACCCAAATCCTGTACTCGAACTCTTCTTTCATTGTAACCAGTACAATTTTTGGAGATTAAGTCTCGTTCATTGATCGAGCGATCTTCTCGACCGACAATGATGATCTCTTCGCCCACGTTATTTTCAGGGGAGGAGATGATCACTGTCCCGTCAATGCCCAGTTCGGAACTGGCTGTAATGTCATTGAAAGGAGTTAACGACTGGCGCGATTCTAGACCAAAAATATAGTTAGAATCGATGGTAATATTGCCACCGTTTCCCGCGACGGCATTAGCGGTAATGTCACTATTTTCTAGACCGACCATTGTATCGGTATCGATGGTAATGTTACCACCGTTTCCTTGTCCTTGCGCCGAAGCCGTGATGTTTGATTGACCAAATAGTTTTAGACTTTCGGTGTCGAGGTTAATATTTCCGCCTTCTCCTGATAACGTTGAGGCAGAGATCTCGCCTCCGTTGTCTAGAGATATAGAATCGGCATTGATTTCAAGATTACCTGCGTTACCTATTCCTTGGTTTTGAACAGATACAATTCCCCGATCAAAAATCTTTAGTTTCGGTGTATTTATAATTACACTACCTGCATCGCCTTCAGGAAAAGAAGGTAGATCGAACAATTGTCTTAACGATGGATTAGTAATTTCACTGGAGGCTGTAATTTGGCTATAGTTGATTAAGCTATCATCTGTCGAGTCAGGAACTTTACCATTTATTTGAACATAATTGTTGGCATCAACAATTATGTCTCCTGCCTTGCCTGTTCCAGAATTTGTAGCATTTACTCTCGCTCCATTTTCAAGCTTTAACATCGAAGTAAAAACTTTTACATTTCCTCCCTTGGCAAAGACTGTGGTGCTTCCAATAACACTATGAGCAAAGCTATTTAAAGATGTATCCAACGTGAAAGCCCCTGACAATTCAACACTATCGGAGAAATTAGCTTGAATACTTCCTCCATTACCCTCTTGTAGAGCTTGGGATATGATCGTTGCTCCTTCTCTCAAGAATAAGCGATTACCCGAAAGGCTGATGTTTCCTCCGTCTCCAGATGCTGCTGCAATTGAAGACACTCCACTTAATGCAGGAATCCTTTCAATTGGAGAAACTCCGATAATTGTTATAGAATCATCGACATTAATGTTAATATCTCCAGCATTACCCGAACTATATGCTGAAGTATTTATTAAACTAAAATCGCTAATATTTAATTGATTAGCAGAGATGTTTACATCAGAACCTTTTCCAGACTCAAAAGATTGAGAAATTATGCCTGGTTTCACTACAGAGGAATTATTGACACTCCCACGTTTACGCTGACGCTAAAAACGTGGGATTCTCCCGTCTAGTCTCATAATTGGTAGTATCGAACAGGCACAATTGCTCTGCTCTTCCATTTATGATGTTCATGGAGTTCTGGGGATTGCCAAATACCCCGTCCAGTAGATTGTCTGCATCTATTACGGGTGCAGGTCTGTGAAAATCTACTGGACAACTGCGATAATCCCAAATAGCGAGATTTTTCCCAGCATTAAAATCAGAGTTTAAAATTGCGCCACTGGTACATTTAAACCAATGACCATTTCGCTTCCCGATAACACCATTAACCGATGAGGTTTTGGAAGAATAATGAGGTGGTCTAACATGAACTTGTCGTCCAAGTTTTGCCATCTTATATTCTAGTTTTTGCCCAAGATCGTAGTATGCCCAGGCATGACGAGATTCGGCATTGTCAGAGCGAGACTTTTTTCTTTGCTTCATCGTCTGACGACAACCAGACAAATCTTCCAGCATTAAGTCTGCATTTTGCCAGTCAGCAAAATCAACAATACGACGAGATACAGTGTGATTAACCGCTCTCATCCAGCGCTGTTCTTTTTGCTCAAGTCTTTTTACAGCACGATATTTACCAGCTTTTTGTAGCTGCTTTCTACGTTGCTGAAATTTGCGACGACGATGTTTGACCTGTTTCCCAGAAAAGAATAAACCAAATCCCTTTTTGGGAACGGCTACAGCTATTTGGTTTTGACCTCTATCTACCCCAACTCGATTATCAACGATCACCTCTGGAACTTCCTCGGTGATTGAGATTAAGGCATACCATTTATTTCGATATTGGCATAGCTTTAATGTGCCTTTAGTTAATTTTGGATCATTGTCCAACAACCTATCTAATATAGGTTGCCAATAATGACTTTTAACCGATATAGGAACTCGCTTAATCCCATGCAAAGTAGGGAAAGACACGGAATAAATGTCACCAACTTTAAACAGCCTCCAATTTTGGCAATTAACCTCTGGAGGTAGCAGCTTGAATTTCTTGGTTTTTTTGCCAGCTTTGCCTTTGCAATGACGAATAACTTGATTAGCTAATGCCGATTTTAGAGATGTTAGTACGCAGCCTGCGTTAGCAGGCAAGTCGCGTCTAGCGACGCTCTGGTGCATTCGCACCTGCGCAGTAGTTAACTTTTTTCGTTCTGCAATCGGTAGCTTTATTAGCTCGTTAGCCAGTTCAGTACAAGCTGCTGTCGTCTCAGCAAACATTTGTGCTTTAACGCCGTTAAGACTATGAAATTTAAGTTTCAAAGTGGTGGTGACTTTCATATAAGAAGTATAGTACAATACTGTCTATGAGTCAATCCTATAGACGAACAAATACTACTGTATCTTTAATTAATTACCACTTTATCTGGATACCTCGTCGTAGAAGAAAAGTGTTAGTTGGTGCTGTTAAAACTAGAGTCACTGAGTTGATCTACGAAAAAGCTAACGAATTAGACTGCAAAATCATTAGTCTTGCCGTAGAACCTGAGCATATCCATCTTTTTCTCAACTGTTCTCCTGGCATTGCACCAAAACAAATCATGCACCGTATCAAAGGCTATTCATCTTATATATTGAGGAAAGAGTTTCCGCATTTAAAAAAGATGCCTAGTATGTGGACTAGGAGCTATTTTGTCTCTACTGCTGGCAATGTTTCTAGTAGTACAATTGAGAAATATATAGCTGCTCAAGGGAAAGTTTAACTGGGGCTAAAGCCCCCGTGTCGCAATTCATCCAAGGTCTAAAGACGCTTGGCTTTCTTGCTCCCGTGCTTTCTGTAAAACTCGATGGAGAAGTTATTCCTACTAAGTTAATCGAGCCACTTATATCTACATTTATATTTCCAGAAGGCTTCCCATCAAAGTTTGAGTTCAAAACCAAGGATTTATTTGAAAGAAATAAATTCTTTCCTGTGATATTAATATTTCCTCCTGGAAAGCCACTCGTACTTATTAAAGAATTATTGCTTATTACAATATCTTGAAAACCAGTCGTTCTCAAATAGTCGAATGTTAATTTCTGAGATGAAAGGTTGATTCCAACTATTCCAGATTCAATGCTACTAATTTCGATCTCTCCAGAAGGATTCGCTAAAATTCCACCGTCTAATGTAACCTTATTTCCGATTAAAGACAAAGTTTTTTCGGATGATATATTGAATCCTGACTGAATTTTTTGTGAATCAATTATTGGTGCATTAAAAGCATCAGAAATACTTGATGTATCAGCTAATCTTAGTTCATGTCCAGAACCTTGAACTTTAATTTCTCCTGAATTACTGCCAAACCCTAATCCAATCGGAAAATCAATTGTCAATGTGGGAATATTAGGCGAACTCGCACTAAAGACATCGCCGTTGTTAAATTCAATATTTTCAGCAGTTGTCGCTAAAAAAGAGCCATTAACATTAATTGCTGAATTTTCGCCAAAAACAATTCCGTTAGGATTCATCAAAAATAGATTGGCTGCACCCTCTATTCCCAATGAGCCGAAAATTTCCGAAATATTCCCTCCAGTAACGCGAGAAAAGATATTTGCTATTCCTGCGGGATTGTCAAAATTAACAATAGCACCCTCACCTACGTTGAATTCTTCAAAGCTGTGAAATAAGTTGTCGCCTCTAACCGCTCCTCCTTCAATGCGATCGCGCAATTCATCAATTGAATTTACTTCTGAGTTTTCCGCACCCAATGTATCATCAGGGGTTATTTGTGCTTGACTAATTAAGGTATAACTAAGGGAAAAAGCTATTAAAGAACATTGAGCTAATATCTTATACATCTTTTGGTGAATGACGAAAATAAACTTTTAAATTGTCAGAAGGATGAGGAAAAGGAAATTGCTGTATTTGTAGATTTTGTCCGTCTATCAAATTCCACTCACAGTTGTTGATTAACATTGCAGCAAACATCTTCATTTCTAATCTAGCTAAATTTTCTCCTAGACATTGTCTTTTTCCTCCTCCGAATGGAAAATATGCTTTAGAATTAGCACTGTTGTTTAGGTCAAAGCGCTTTGGCTCGAAGACATTAGGTGAGTTGAATAATATAGGATCTTTGTGGGTACGATTTATTTCATAAATAACCTGCCAGCCTTTAGGAAAAAGATAATCGTCAAACCTACACTCTTCGATCACTGTACGAAATCCACCGCCTACGGGTGGGATAAACCTTAGCACTTCTTTCAGTATTGATTCCAAATACCCCATTTGTCTTAAAGTTTCCATTGAAATAGAATTTGAGGTGTTAAGTAATTTCTTTTGCTCTATTCGGCAAGACTGTAAAATATTTGGGTATTGTGCTGAAAGCAAGCAAAATGAAGATAGAGATGAAGCCAAAGTACCATGTCCAGCAGATAGCAGATTAAGAACTTGGTCTTTTATTTCATTAATTGACAACGAATGTCCGTTTTCATCATGGGCTTGCAACAATAAACTTAAAGCATCTTTATTTAGATTATTATCAAGCTGACGATTGTTCACAATTTCTTCAATATACATTAAGATTTGCTGGCGGCTTTTCAAAGCTCGACCCAACTTAGTCCAAGGAAGAGGAAATGAAAAAGAGAAAAGCCCTTGACTCCAGGTTTCGTATAAGTTGCAAAGTTCAGTTTCAGAAGCACGATCTAATCCAATTAAAAGCTTACAAGCTATATCAAAAGTATATTTACGTAGTTCGGGATACCAGGCAAAATTTTCAAGTTTTGCCCATCGAATAAAATAAGCTTCTGTAATTTCTTTGATAATTGTAATTTGCTCCTCCAGATATACGGGAGAAAACACTTTTCTTAAAAGTTTGCGTCTGTCTTGATGTATTTGACCTGTTTGGACTGTTAAAGAAGATGCGCCTAAAAGAGCTTCAATGTTTGGTAGCATTTTATTTTGAAAATATTCATTTTCATTATCCAAAACAAAATGACATGCTTCGTCTCCACTTACATAGATTATGGACTGACCGAAAACGCGAGTTTTGAATATTGCACCATGTTTATAGTGTCTTTGTTGGGAAAAACCTTCTGGATCGGACATGAGACTAACAGCCTCCCCTAAAAATGGTAGTCCCATCCTACCTGGAGGTAAAGTGCAAACAGAAGGGGCAATTTCGTTTTTTTTTTGCGAGTCATAAATAATTGTGCTTAGTTATATTCGTCGGTAAATGCTTTTCGTATACCAAATTAAGCTTATATTATTATAAGCTTCAAACGAGAGCGATCGCTCGGAGGGAAAAGCAGCATTTAGTAAGAGCATACTACAAAAATTAGTTAAAATTCGCCGTAAGTATATTCCCGTATTATTGGCTATCAAACGACCAGGATTGGTTAACCCTTGAACAGCAAAATCAAAGATATTTCTGGAAACAAATGTCTACAAATATACTACTTAATTACGGGTTTGTATCTAAATAAATCTCTTGCATAATTAAATTTTCCAGGTTTCCAGCGCTCCCTTCTTTTAGGCTGGGTCTAGATCATTAAGTTCAGCTGTAGCTAAAGAATCTCAGTTAAATCAAGGTTAAAACCAGCCATGAGGGGCTGGCAATCGATCGCAGTGGGAGAATCGAAGATTTCTGTCTCCCGATCGAGTCGGTAAACTTCAACTTGTTTATCTTTAGGGTTAATGAGCAGCCCCAACTTTACACCCAATCGTTGATACTCAAGCATCTTAGACTGTAGAATACCGAGGCGATCGCTTTGGGAACGAAGCTCAATGACAAAATCAGGAACGACGGGAATAAAACCTGAAATATCAATTCCATCGAGACGAGATTTTTCAATCCAAGAGACATCGGGGGACATTTTACCGCCATCAAAATTTGTAAAGTCATAGCCAGTCGAAGAATCAAATGCTTTACCTAGTTTTTGTTTTTTATTCCATGCTGCAACCTGAAATGTTAATTCTGAGTTTCTTTCGCCACTTTCACCGCCAGTAGGAGACATAACAATTAATTCATGGTCTTTAGTGAGTTCGAGTCGTAAATCGGGGTTATCTAAGCAGAGAGAATCAAATTCTTCGGGAGTAACATGAAGGACAGTGTTACTAACATTGAGTAACAAAGGTAGGGTTTGAGTATTGGTCGAAATATTGTTGGCAAGCATGATTTTTAGAGGACTTCCACTAAATTCCTTTTCTCTAGTTTAATATTTCCTGACTGGGAACGTTAATTGTCAAACATAGCGATCACCTATCAAATACCATTGGCATTAGAAATGGCAAATTGTTGAGGATCAGAATCAGATTTGAGCCAAGACTTAGTAGTTTGAATAAGTTGTTTAATTTGGTTGCTGACTTGACCACCATTTTTAATAATCAAGTCGGCAAAATTATCTGGAGTAGGCTCGACAAAGCCGTCAGTGATCACAGCCGAAGATTTCTGACCATTGACACTAGAAGTTACGAGCTTCCTAACAAAGGTGGGGTGATAGACCCCGTGACTATAAAACAGTTCATTTTTATCAATAGCGCGATCGCCAGTAAGAGATTTATAAGTTGCCAGAAACTGTTTACAGAAACAATCGGTAACATTGTAGTAAGAATAATTCTGAAGAAAAGTCAAACCACTGTAGCCACTACATTTAAGCCGAAAAGGTAATTGAGAGAGGGGCTTGTTGTTATCATCTAAAAACCAGACCACGACATAGCTGAATGCCTTGTAGCCCTCAGCATCATGTTTCTGTTTATCAAAAGGAATAGTCTCAGTCTCATTGCTCATCATGGCTTGAGAACGATTGAGAATTAAGAGTCTGGGGGATTTGGTCAAGAGAAGAGTTTCTTGAGTACCGTCGCGAAACTCATGCTCTACAGGCTGCCATGTATCAATCAATTCAAACTTGGCTAGTTCGGCATTGGTTGAAGTAATGCCAATGCCGAACTTTTTATCTGAAGCATTAATGAACTGAGCGTAAGGAGTTGAGGGTAATAAAAATTCCTCAGTGTTAAAACCGAAATCGTGATTGTGCATGGTCATAGTAATTTAGAGAAATATATTAATACAATTGTACTATTTAGATGATTAATTGATTCGAGTTTGGCGAAGTCTGCGCCCAGGGAGTAAAGCTTGTCGATGCTCGATGGAGTCAAGTAAAGCATCGATCCCATTACCAGGTTTGATCTGCACACTGAAAAGCAAAGGGTGACGGGAGTTAGTCCCTAAATGGGGAATTGTGCCGATGATAGCTGCTTTGATTTGCTCAAGACCTGTGGCAATGCAGCAGTTGTGTTTGTCGCAAAAGATGGTCAAGGTCGAATCAGCCTGATGGTGATCTGATTGAGGCTCGATGGTTCTGATCTCGACAGAAAGTAGAAATGTTGGGGGCATGATTAATTTTCAGAAATTTGCTGAAGAACGAGCTTAAGAGTTTTAACCTGATAGGGTTTGGCATCACGGTTATCTTTGCCAGACTGAGTGATGGCGATGGGATAAACAGGGTGTCGCCAGACGGTATGGCTGCCTTTACCTCGTTTTGGGAGCAGAATAAAACCAGCAGCAGATAAGCGAGACTTAAGGATTCGGTTTTTCATAGAAAGTGAGGGAGGTAAGCAACACAGTAACTAGATGATGAGTCAACTGATACCAACAATCATTGCAATAGGCAGTGTATTCATCTGAACCGCCGAAGCAGTAACCAACAGTCTGTTGACACCCAGGGCAATTGAAATATAGTTGCTCTTCATGACAGTTGCCGCATTTACATTTAATGCTGTCACCCGTTCCCCGCCTTGCAAAGGAGGACGCGAGACTTGAGGGTGACCGTTGGTCAGTATTGTGTTCTGGTAGAGGCATGATTATTGCTGAGTAAAGATTGTAGAGGTATTATGGCGATCGCTCTTGAACGGCGATCGCCCGCTCAATCGACTAAAAGATCTCTTCAGTGGAGATCAGATGAGACTGATCAAAGGCACAAATATCATTCTCAGCAACCCAGAAAGATTCAACAGCGTAGGGCAAGGCAGCTAATTGATAAGACCACTCAGATTCATTGAGATAGGATTCAGTGCTGCGATGTAGTTCGGTATTATATTTACGGGCAATGACGGTGAAAGTAGCCCATTCGGTGTGATGTTCTTGGGGGTCGATGATTTTTACTAAGCTTTCAATCGCAAAACTAGCGTGAGGAGCATCGATTGGATCTGAGTCGGAATGTAGGTCACAATCATTAGTCCGTAGATGATGTTTACGTGCTGCCACAGCGAAGAGGTTGCACCAAGCACGTCCATTAGATTCTTGATAGTCTTGGAAATGAGTACATTGGAAGCAGGTGGGAGAATAACGAACTAAAGCCGATTCATTTAACCAAATCTGTTCTTGTCCGTTATTTACTTTGTATTTCCAGTAAGGTTGATTGAGCAGTCGTCCTGAAGGGGTTTTAAATTCGACAAGCTCCATTCCGCAGACAGTAAATGGAGTAGATGAATTATGTTGTTTGGTAACTTGATCACCGAAAACGAATAAAGGTTGTTCGTAACTATATTCGGTTTCATTGGGGTCTTGCGGGGGTACGAACTCGATGGTGATTAACTTTCGTTCGGATGTTTGTACTGTTGGTTTTTCGGCTAAATATGTCATGATGAGAATTGACCTCTTAATTGGTGGTTATTGAGGAGAGCGGTGACCGTCCAAAGTACCTGCTCTTCTTTTTGCGTTGTCTTTAGCTACTATTAATAGTAGTACTCCTAATAGAGGTAGTCAAGTATTTCAGACAAAATATCTATTAATATTGGTGATACCACTGTTAGTCATCTATAACCAAAAGTAATACTACTTTTAAGTAGACAACTATTGGTAGTACTACGTATAATTAAAAAGTTGAATTCAAATTTATGTCAGTGAAAGTATTGTTGCAGGAGGTTAGAAAATCCAAAGGTCTTTCTCAAAATGAATTAGCTAGATTGACGAATATGTCTCCTCAAAATATTCAAAAAATTGAACAGGGAGAAGCTAAATCCTTAACGTTCAAAACTTTAAGTAGATTTTGTCAAGCACTCCAATGTCAACCAGGAGATTTACTAATTTATGAAAATCAATCAAAAGCTATCGTTCAAGAAAACGCGAAGCATAAGCAAAATAAGTTAACTCAAAATACAAAATTGAACAAAACAGTGAAAGAAAAAGATCTATTTTCTTGGGAAGCAGATCAATTGTTTCCAGCCACTTTAACTCCAGTTATCTAACTCAACAAAGTTAGGATCGACAATTGTTTTGAAAAATTTCATTTAAAAGCGATCGCTCTCCGTCGAAAAGTTAGCGATCGCTTTAGTTCAAAAATCTCCCAGGAGGGAAAGTTATTATGTACATTCTAAATGGTGGAGTCCAAAACTGCACCTTGACTTTCAAACAACATCAAGAAAACCGCTCGAACCAGTTGGGAGGTGCGATGTGATTGGATATATAGCACCATTCCAGATTTTAAATCATTTAGAACGGCTAAATGTAATCAAAGAAACTGCAAATGAATACCATTGTACTTGCCCAGTTTGTGGTGATGGCGGGTTTAAAGTCAATAAAAAGAACGGAAAATATCAAGCGTTTAAGTGTCTTTGTGAAGTCAAAGACATTAGGGAGGCGATAAGTCCTTGGAGCGAAGTAACAGGAGAACAGAAGAAGCAAGGGAAGCAAAGAAAGTACACAGACAGACAAATAAAATTAGCTCGACTTGATTCACCTGCAACTAATGCCCCAAAACCAGAGAAGAAAAATATTCCCGAATGGCTAGTCAAACAGGGAGTACCCTCATCAGCTATCGAAACCCGTTACTGGTATTCCAAGACGCAGTGGGTGTCTAGATTTGAGTGGCAAAATAGCGAAGACATTAAAGAGAAGACAATTAGACTGGGGCATATCAAGTCCAATGGCTTAATTCAATGGAGTAAAGGCAGCAAAGACTGGAGAGCCTATAAACTAACTGAAGCAGTTAAACATTGTGCTGAAAAATGGGTATTAGGTGTTGAGGGAGAGGGCTGTGTCGAGACAGCCAGAGCTAAAGCGATCGCAGCGATTACGTGGCAGGGGTCGAATTGGCAGTCAAAAAACATCTCCTTTGACTTAACAAAACTTATTGAGGGCGGAGTAGCAGGATTAGTTTATTTTCCCGACTGCGATAAAGCGGGAGAGAAAAAAGCCGAGTTAGTATTGTCAGCTTGCCAACTCGTTAACTTGCCATGTTTAATTCTTAAACCTACGGATGTTTGGGCGGATATGCCCATCAAAGGAGATCTCACTAACTGGGTAGAAGCTCATCCTCAGCTTAGTACAGGTGAATTAATTAAAAGATTAAACAGAGCGCTCGCTAAAGCATTACAGAGAAATGAGCAGGAGAAACAAAAACAAGAAGAAGAAGAATTACTAGACAACTTACCTAACTGGTCACAATCAGATATAGCCTGTTGGTTAGCCGAGAGGTACAGAGGAAAGTTAGCCTGGAATACAGATTTACAGGAATGGTATCGATATAGTTCTGTTACCGAGGGAATCTGGAGTATAGAGCCTGTTGAGTTTATTGGGCAATTAATCAAGTCAGAAGTAGAAGAATTAGCCCTCGCCATTTCTCAAACAAATAAAAACAAAAAGAAACCAAATTACAGCGTATCGATGCTCAATGGTACGATCGCATTATTGAAAATGGATTTAGCAGTGAGAAAGTGGTCTGAGTCTACAGGATTGCTGCCATTACTCAACGGGGTATTAGACTTAAAAACCAAGAAGCTGCTGCCCCATTCGCCTGAAAACCGATTAACTTGGTGCTTGCCATATAACTACAATATTTTGGCCACTTGTGAACCAATCCAAGATTGGCTACTAGAAATGTGTAGAGGCGATCGCGATCTAGTTCAATTAATGAGAGCTTATCTACTGGGAATCGTCACGGGTAGAACTGACTGGCAGAAATATTTAGAACTAGTGGGTGCGGGAGGAACGGGAAAATCAACCCTCACCAGATTAGCGACTGCACTAATTGGGCAAGAAAATGTCCATACTACTACCCTGAAAAAACTAGAGAAAGAAAAGTTTGAAACTGCTTCGATTGCAGGAAAAAGGCTAGTGTTGATCAACGATTCTGAAAGATATGCGGGAGAAGTAGGCAAGCTCAAAAACCTCACAGGTCAAGATACTCTGCCCTATGAAGTCAAATTCAAACAATCCAAGGGTGGGTTTACTCCGAATGCCTTAGTAATTGTCAGCACTAATGAAGTAATCCAAAGTTGTGACTATACATCGGGATTAGCCAGAAGAAGAATATCTGTCCCCATGTTCAACCAAATAAAGGGCGATCGCCAGAAGAACCTGATCGAACATAAGAATGGTCAGATGTACGGTGAGTTTCTCCCATATATACCAGGACTACTTAACTGGGTGCTGTCGATGGATGAGGAGTTAGCCACTTCAATTGTGAAGAACTATGAAGTGAGTGTACCTTCTCTTTTAGCAATGAAGGCAAGAACCTTGGTGGAGACAAATCCCATTGCCGACTGGTTAGATAACTTTGTGGTCTATGAAAAAGAAGCAAGAACCAATGTAGGAGTAGCTAAAAGAGATAAAGATAGTAATTCACCAAGTTGGTACTTAGACACCGAGAAATGGCTTTATCCTAACTATGCTGAATATTGTCACAATAGCGGGACTCGTCCAGTCAGTCTACGTCGATTTGTCACTTTGTTATCTGACTTGGGCAAAAATCAGTTGGGTTTAGATATCAGGAGAGAACGAGATCGCTTTGGGTCATATTTTGTGGGTTTAAAGATTCGAGATCACGGCAATAGTTCACCGCCATTAATTACAGGTAACTCTAAAGTCCTAAAGGATACCGCTTCGCATATAGTAATAAATGCTCATCCTCAGTCAGAGAACACAAATGTAATAAATAGGTTTTGGACGATGGTAATGGACAAGGTGACGGATGTTATAGTAACAGTGATGGATGAAAGTATTGCCAATGATGAATGTTACGAGTGTGACGGCAAAAATGAAAAGTCTTCAAATAATCAAAATAAAGTAGAATGCGAAAGTGAGTGTAATACGATAATAGAGGGTGCTGAAAAGAAAAAACCAAGATCAGACAAGTTTTTAAAAATGCCGTCATATAGAGCGCAAAAAGGAAGTCGAACTCAGACAGAGCAGGGTGTGACGAATAACCACTCTGCCATCACAGTCGGCGATTACGTAACCATTTCTGACTGTCCTGCTCACTGGTTATGGGCGAGTCCTTTCACCGTTAGAGCAATAGAATCAGATTTGGTAGCACTAGACATGGTAGATGAGTTGATTAAAATTAGCCGCTTAGAAAAATGTCCGAAATAAGGAGCGAATTTTTCATCGCTATTGAAGATCATATTTTGATAAAAGAACTAGAACAGGCTAGAACATAAGCTCCTCGATACTTGAAAGCTAAACAGAAAAATAATGATGGAAGAAGTAGTAGGAGTTGATGGATATTTGTTGATGGTCTATTTTTCACCCAGAAAATGTTATCAATTTTTGGTGGTGGACGAAGAGGGTAGAATCCACCAGTTTGAGGAAATCTTTTATACGGTGGCTGCTGCAAGAGCTGAAGGTATGGCAGCGATTATGGCAATGTCTTGGTAGACAATCTGACTGTTTATTAAGTTAACTTCATCGTAGGAATTCCCTGTTAACGCCCGTGTCATTTGCAATTAATGTCTGATTGCGTCCTGTTCCCAGCTTTGCTCTACAGAATTCCGAGTCTGTTCGGCGTGGGCAGGTAAGGAGTTACCTTTGAGTTTAAGATCACAGCAATAGAATCGAATTTGGTAGCATTAGAAATGGTAGACGAGTTAATTGAAATGAGTCGATTAGAGAAGTGCTGTTGAGCAAACTATCAAACAATGGGTGAAGCTAGAAGAAGAAAACAACAAGGAACTAAGACGACTAATCAAGCGGTAGTAGTCAAAATAGAAAAGTCGAAGATGACCGACAAATGGCTAGTAGTTGCTTATATCTTGAGACAGCGTTATGTTATCAGTCCTTTTATCGAGCGTACTGACGCTGAAAGTGCTAAGACTGAAGTAGAGACTGTATTCAACTCAATTTCTTACGAGCGTTGGCGAAAACTGCGTCAGGGTGAGCGAACGGTTCTTACTGAAGCTATCTCGTTACTCAGCTACGACGATGATGATGAAGTAGTCGGCTTGATGAATCTGACGACAAATGAGGTGATTTTCAAACAGCAAGATCCACAGTTGATGAAGGATGCTGCCCAGTGGGCTAATCGCAAAACAAAGCTCCAATCGGGTAAGCCTTTATTTAAAAATTTCAGCTAATTCTGTGGGATTGACGCTCGTATGACTGATGTTTTCGCGTCAAGGTTATTCTATCCCTAATGTAGTATGTTTGTTGCTAAAAAAATTTCAAACTGCAATCAATTTTAAGGTAGCAGCGATGGCTAAAACCTTTGATAATTATAGATGTTATAACGGTGACGGCATTTTTCAAAACTCAATCAAAAAAAATAAGAGCAAGGTAGTTTAGAGCAATGATCATAATCGAACTAGTTTTCAATTTTGCCGTCACAAGGCTTATATATTTAGCGATTGAACTACCCAACTTTCGTTTGAAATAGTTCCCGCAAAAGGTGTTGAGAATTACTTTAAAATCCGTATTTATTTAAGCTAAGGGGGCGTAAGCGCATTGAAGAAAACTTGCCTTCGTTATTGACGGACATCGTGTCAATAGATGGATATGCAACCTTAGAACCTGTGGGGGCGACAATCTAGACTGAAAATTAGAGAAGAAGGGAGTTTGAGGCAAGTGGCAAAAAAAGATAGGCTGAAGAGTGAGTCATCAAACCTATCGTCATATAATGTTACCTGAATTATATCAA
>JAHHHZ010000005.1 GCA_019359095.1 Pleurocapsa minor HA4230-MV1
TTGATATAATTCAGGTAACATTATATGACGATAGGTTTGATGACTCACTCTTCAGCCTATCTTTTTTTGCCACTTGCCTCAAACTCCCTTCTTCTCTAATTTTCAGTCTAGATTGTCGCCCCCACAGTTTTCTATGTTTAAGTTGGGGAAGCTTCATCTTGGTGTGTAATTGTTTTTTTTGGGTCGTCCGCCTTTTGCTCCGTTGCCTCTCGATGCAGCCCTCTTTTTCTCCGAAGTAGATGAACCACCTTTGGCTGCGATCTGTTTCATCCACATATTGCTTCCAAAAATACCCAGTAGCAACCCTTGAATGCTCAAATCTATATCTGGCTCGTTCCACCTTAACCCCTTTCCCGATGGAGTAAGTTCTACTGTTGCTAAAATCTTAGAGGGCTGTGTCGCGATCGCTTCTACAGATTCGGCTAAAAATGAAAAAGATGCACCGTTAGTAAAGTGAAGCGTAAGTCTACCGTCATCAAATAGTACTTCTTTAGCCCTCGGTTCGGTTGCATCGATCTTTTGTTGGCGGGCGATCGCCACATCGATTTGTGCTTTTATCTGTCGGTCGGTTAGCTGTGCCATCTCTAATTATGCTCCGTGAATTTGAGTCCAAGCTTGGATTAACTTCTCTTGATTATCGGCAACAAGAGCGATCGCCCTGGCTACTTCCTTGCGCTTCATGCTTTGACGATAAATTTTTCAATCCACTTAGCTAGTTCTAATTCTGCTAAATCTCCAGCAGCCAAAGCTAGCACTGTCTCTACTGCTTCTACTGGCTCTACTTTTAATAAATAACCGTTAATTGCCAAAAACATACCCATAGCCAAAAAAGCTGCACGTTTATTTCCATCATTAAAGGGATGATTTCGAGCAAGACCATAGGCATATGCCGCAGCTAACCTAGAAATGCTTGTCACTTCTTCATAAGCAAAAAGGTTTTGAGGACGAGCTAACGCAGACAAGAATAAGCCTTCGTTCCTCATTCCTGAAAGTCCACCGAATTCCGCAAGACTTTCGCCATGCAATAAACGCAAAGCATTTGCATCGATCCAAATAGGTGGACTCATTCCGCTAAGGCTTTAAATACTTCTCTGTTTTGCTTGATAAATGCACGACCTTGTTTTATTTGATCTTCTACGAATGGATTATATGGACTCACCACATATCCTTCAGGTGTCTCAACCGCGTACAGACAATCACCTTTCTCTAACTTCATGCTTTTGAGCATTTCAACAGGAATTACTACTCCTGTTGATGAACCTACCGTTGTTAACTTCAGCGTATACATAAAATCTACTACATTAACCTTGTTATAATAATTATTATAACAAAACTGTTTGATTTATTACTGTCTACTATTTCGCTTGATTATCTTCTTGAGATATTCCAACGAGTATCCACGGGCTACCGCATCCGCCCATTTTTCCCACGAGCCAGATAATTTAACCCACTGCTGCCCCTCTCTGATTTTCTGACCTAAGCAATAACCCAATTCCCTCGCCAAGTCATACCAATGACGGAATACAGTAGCCGTGTCTATTTCTCCCTCTGAGTTTAAGCTTTCCACAATCTGCTTGTCTGCCCATCCTTATTTTAGTGCTGCCACGAAATACCCAGAAGGATTAGGTATATACTGCTCTCTTTTTCTTGACCGAAAGAGCGCGATCGCTCCTCTGACTTGCTCAGGACTATACATCTTCAGCAGGTTAATCACTGTCTTATTTGTAGGTATTCCTGTACTATCTAATTCCTCTAACTGCTTCTGCCAATCTTTATTGACTATATAGTCAACTTCAGCAGGTGTTTTATCTTCATTAATGTTTGAGTGTACTTGTTCTGATTTGACTTTATTTGACCAGGAGAAACAGTCAAACTTGCTAAATGGGGATTACTCCCTTTTTGGTTTATATCTTCATCTTTAGCCGATTTAGGCGAGGCAGCAGCAAGAGGTGATTCTGTTTTTTGGCGATCGCCTCTCTGCTCTGTTGTTTCTTTTTTGGTAGTAATCTTTGGTTCTATATATGAGATGTTAAGATCTCTCACTTCAAGAGGAAGGTTTCTCTCATCTTGAAGTGGGGTATTGCACATCTCGACCATTTCAATGCTTCCAGCCATTTCTAGGTTGATAAATTCTGCCAAGCGATCGCGATCTAATGAGTAATAATTGGTCTGATTCCATTGTTTCGATTTGTACCTGATTACCTTCACTATGGAAAGCGATTAGGCTCCGCCTAGCCTTCGGCATCGCAATAGATTCATTGACTTTCTGAATTGCCAGCTAGATAGCCATCTAAATTGTTGAGTTATCCAATCGACATAGGTGTTGTAAATATATTTAATGCCGTCTACTACTACTCCTACTTCCTTCTTCTCCATCCAGTAATGCAGTTGTTGGATGACGATCGCTCGTTATCTTCAAATACCTCTGGACAAGAACGATGCAGATTCTCCACAAATTGTTCTGTGGTCAACTCTTTAAAATGTTGGCGAATCAGTTTAGCTGCGGATTTAGGATTGACCATAAATTTTTCTCACTCTATCTCTAATACAATGACGAGATTTAAGATTTAATTGAAGTTGTCAAAGTTGTTAGATTATATATTCTTTTCTTGTAAGATTGTTTCTACTTTTTCTTTGAGATTAGATAAATAACTATTCACTACTTCCCAAACTAAATCAAGCTCAATTCCACCTAAATAATCATGCACTAAAATATTTCTAAATCCTGAAATACTTCGCCAATCAATATCTGAGTTTTGTTGTTTTAAATTATCAGAAAGACGCTGAGTTGATTCGGCTAGTGTATGTAATCTTCTCAAAATAGCATCTTGTACCATGAGATTATTTATAAATTCTTTTTTTCCTCCTTTACCGTAAGTTTCAATTAAGTTAATACACTCTAAAATATATTCTAGATAAATCCGATCTTCTTTCATAATTTAATTGCTTCAGCTAAGATACGTTCGCGAATTAAACTATGCAATCCTTTTTCTGTTACTATATCGACTTTACAGCCTAAGACATCTTCTAAATCAGCTAGTAATCCTCCAGGAAACCAAGGGGTAATTTTGGCTAAATCGTAATCTATTAAAAAATCAATATCGCTACTAGAGCTTTCTTCTCCTCTGGCTACACTACCAAAAATTCGCACATTATATGCACCATGTTTACTAGCAATTTCGAGAATTTCATTACGCTTTGTTTGGAGTATTTTTTGCAGCTTCATAGTTCTTTCTAAACTCCTGTTTTTATTTCAATTAATCTGACAATATTATCTTTCACTGTCTCAAATTCCTCTTCATTATTTTCTTAAGATATTCCAAGCTATAACCCCGCTTGACCGCATCCTCCCATTTTTCCCATGAGCCAGACAAGACAACCCACTGTTCCCCTTCTCTAACCTCTTGACCGCCACAGTAACCTAACTCTCTCGCCAAGTCATACCAATGACGGAATACAGCAGCCGTATCTATTTGTAAGTCGCGATCGCCAGTAGATTCGTTTTCAATTACAGTTTTACTTCCCCAATCGCCTTTGAGTGCTGCTACGAAATATCCAGAAGGGTTGGGAATATACTGCTCTTTTTTCCTTGACCGAAAGAGCGCGATCGCTCCTCTGACTTGCTCAGGACTATACATCTTCAGCAGATTAATCACTGTCTTGTTTATTAGTATTCCCGTACTATCTAGTTCCTCAATCTGCTTCTGCCAATCTTTGTTGACTATATAGTCAACCCCAGCAGGTGTTTTGTCAGAGCCAGTGTCTTCCTCAATCTGTTCTGATTTAACTTTATTCTGACGAGCAGAAGCAGTTAACCTTTCTTCTGGTGACTTCACTCTTTTGGAGATTTTTTCTTCTTTTGAAGTTGTTTTTGGTTGAGCAGCAGCAAAAGGCTGAGATTTTGAATTATGGCGATCGCTTACTTGTTTTGTTGTTAGATCTCCTGTAGTAATCTTTGTTTCATATAATGACAGTTCACTATTCCTCATCTCAAGAGTACAAGATCTTTCACCTTGAGGTGTGTTACTCTGCAACTCTGACATTTCAATACTTCCAGCCGATTGGGACTTGAGATATTCATTCAAGCGCTCGCCGTCTAAAGTGTAGTAGTTAGTCTGATTCCACTCTTTAGCTTTGTAACGAATTACTTTGACTATTTCAAGACTTCGCAACAAAGACATTGCTTGTCTTAACTGCCATTGAGACAACCAGCTAAATTGTGTTTTTACCCAGTCTCGGTAGGTGTTGTAAATATATTTGATGCCGTCTACTACTACTCCTACTTCCTTCTTCTCCATCCAGTAATGCAGTTGTTGGATGACGATCGCTGCGTTAACGTTTCCCAAGGCAGCAGCTATTTGCATATCAAAGTGTCTTGTGCTGGTGGGGGAGGTACTTAAGATGCTCATGACTCTCCTCTTGGCACCTTGTACCCTTGTGGTATTGTCTCTAGGTCTTGGGTGAAGAATTGCGATGCGCCACAACTAAATAACACTGCTGCTACTAACGCTCGTTTTTGCGCCATCTTGACTATGGTATTGGTCAGATCGAAGATTTTGTATTTCTGGGAATCGTATTTTTTCTCCTTAGAATTACAACTGCCATCACCCTGTCCTACCATCTCTCCCTGTCGTACTAGAGTACAGCGATAGTGATAGTGAAATAAGGGCTTATCGAAATCGGTGACGAAATGGATTAGCTCGTAGCTTGGGTGTAGGCTGAATAGTCTACACAGTTTTTCTGCCCCTGGCTTGAGTAATGTTGGTTTTTTTGTTCCTGGGATTACACCGTAGTCTACATCTTTAACCATTTGGGTTTGTACAAATGCCACCATTGTTTGATAATGTTGAGCAGTATGAGCGATCGCCTTCTGGTACGTAGGGGCTATTTGGGATAAGCCAGCACTTATCATCTCTCCCTGATTTTGGGGTCTATTCATTTAGGTTCAACTCAGTAATTAGTTTCTGTAGCGTTCTTTTTGGCAAGCAGTACAGGTTATCTTGAGTACTACTTGCTAAAAGCTAAAAGTTAGGGCGATCGCCCATTAGAATTCAGATGGTATTTCTACACCTAGTTTCTTCGCCCAATATTCTCGACAACCCACTTGATAGCCCGCCCAATAACTATGTTGTTCTGGGTGAGACGGTTCACACCCTATATATCCCTCAAAATATCCTGCCGAATACAAGTCTGTATTTAGACCCGCTTCCTCGTGGATTTGCCTCTTTGCTAAGATTAAATCGTTCTTTACTCTTTGCTGCTGCTCCTGTTGCAATGCTATATTCAGTGTCATAGTAAATTTCCTTTTTCTGGGTTTTACTCAAAGGCGATCGCGGACTTTCGACGGAAAGCGATCGCTCTTTTAAGTCTTAATTTATAATATCACCTTATTGCCATGTTCACACAGCAATAGACTATTAAATGGAGGATTTTAATCAAATATTTGTTTTTTACTATGCCATGTTCACAAGCTATATTATTAATAATCAGGTTTTCATACGGTGACAGTTCTTTTCTATGGCCAACAAGAATCCTAAAATAGACCAAATAAAGGCTTATACTTTTAAAACAGAAAGAAAGGAATCTTGTACTGCTCAATTAAACCTGAGAGTTCCGCCTTCTCTACTATCGGAAGTCAAGAGCCAAGATAACTGGCAGGAATTTGTTCGTCAGGCGATCGCTGAAAAACTTGAATCTGCTTAAATTTATTTTTCTTGAACTTGAAGGTGTACCGTGGGAGAAGCTAAACGCCGTCAAAAACTCGACCCTAACTATGGAAAGCCCAATGTTTTGAAGAATGCTTGCCAACATATTGATGAACTTTTGTTTCAGTTAGAACAAACTGACTCTGATGAGGTAACTGTTTTTTCTTTGTTTACCAATGATGAGCGTGGTTGTAGTGAAGATGAGATTGAGTTGCTGCAATCTACCATTCCCCTGTTCTATCACAACCAAAACTTTACCGTTTGGCTACTTCCGCAACAATATGCTTCTCTGCCTCCAGAAAAAGCGCTCGATTATTTTATCGTCCCTGCGGGACGAGGCTCTAGGCTCTAGGGCGTAGGCTCTAGGCAAGAGCCGAGTTACGCAGATAAGTGGGTATAAGACCCCTACATGCGGGCAAGCCCTTTGTTTTAAGAAGCCTGCATTTACTGGGGGTTCAATCCCCTTGTAAATGCTAGAGCCTAGAGCCTAGAGGCTAGAGCCTATGAATCCTCTTTATGTGGGAGCAGGAGGTTAATGCCTATCTAATGCATTTTCTTGACTGTCTAAATTTCCCGATAAATACTGGTTACGTTTTTACTTTTTTGCCTTACTTTATTTCTTGAGGTCATCCTCTTCTATACTGAACTTTTATATTAATCTAGATATGCGTCTCATTAGTAGACGCATTCAACTTGTCCTTGGCAGATTTCTCGAATCTACGAACGAGCTGAATGATTCTCAGACTAAAAAAATCGCCTTCTTGAACGGGTCGCTTGACCGGGCAGAGCCCGAGTCCGCGCCCGTCCGCAATCTCTTTCAAGAAATATCTCGACCGAACTTTCGGTTCATAGTCTGTAATTTTTTTAGTTCGCCGATTCGTTTACGATTTTTATATCTGTCTTTAGCTTCTACAATCGCCTTATTTAAGGTTTTCTGATTTTTGCTACAGGTCAAGATTGCTGCTTCAATCAAAGTTTCTCTGGTCACTCTGTTTTCTCGGCACAATGTATCCATCAATTTGTCTACTGCTGGATCTAGTCTAATCGTTCTACGCATCGGCTCTGTTTCTTGAACGGGTCGCTCATGGGGGAAACCCCCAAGACCGCGCCCGTCCGCTTCTAAGCCTACTGATTGACGGCGCGTACAAGCTCCCGAATGCATTCGGGAGACAGCGCCTTGACTACTTTCAGTCATTGAGTCATTTATCTCTGACTCATTTATTGATTGACTATCTTCAGTTATCGAGTCATTTATTTCTGATTCATTTATTGATTGACTATTTTCAGTTACAGAGCTATTACTGTTTAGTTGTTTGACTACTTGATTGTTTGCCGTCAAGCAGTTATCGTTGCTTGACTGATTTAATAACTGACTATCTTCAGCTATCGAGTCATTTTTAGCTTGAGAATTTAGGGATGGATTTCTGGCGCTTACTTTTCTTTTTTGCCTATCTTTTAGGCGTTCTATCGCTTCTGTCATTTTTCGTTTCTTTTAATTATTTTTGACTCACACTGTAGTTACTAAACTTGAGGATAATAATTTAGAGATTTGTTGGAAAGGATATTCTAAATCCTCGTGTCCTAGTTCCCCCAGTGTCTTTCCCGAATCCATCGCTTTTTTGAACTGTTCTGATTCTATTAGCGACGGTAGTATTTTTATTCTTTTTAATGCAGGTCTTGATTCCTCTTCTAAAAATAGCCTAATCGTTTCTAGGCTTTCTTTACTTTTTCTAGTTTGACGGATTCCCACCCAGCGCTCTCTAAAGGGTAATATTCCCAAGATTTTTCCCGCAAATGCTTCTATTTCTACCTGCTCGTCTACTAGGTCTAATGTGCGACAGATTGAATTTATCCCTTTGCTCGATACCTCTGCTGGTATTAGTAACCGATCTGTTGCTCCCAATACCGTCAAACTTATTTGTGAACGTTGAGGTGGTGAATCGATGATACAGAAGTCAAACATCTGGGATACTTCTGCTAGTCTTTTTTTCATTACTACTGCTCCCATGCCGCTATTTGACAGGTATTCTTGTGCTTGATTGAGGGCATCATCTGAAGGAATTATCCATAAGTTTGAATATTTTGTTGCGTATATTCCCTCTTCTACTTCGATCTGCTTTCTCAATATTTCTAGTAATGTTGGCTCGTCTGCCTCTACTCCGATGGAGAGATAAAACGTTAGGTTTGACTGAGGATCGCTATCTACCATCAGTACTTTGTAGCCCAATTTACTTAAATGTAGACCTAAGAAAAAACTACAGGTGGTTTTTCCCATGCCTCCTGAGAGACTCAAACAAGAGATTACTTGCATTTTTTGGTTCTTCTGTATATTTTCTCGCCCAATCTAACTGCTTAATTCTCAGATGTGTAGTGACTGGCTGGAAATTTTTAGTTATTTAACATTTGTATAATGTTTGAATAGCTGATTGACTGATTGACTAACTTATTGTTTGACTAAATTTTATTAATTCAAGCGACGGTATTTAGCTTGATTGAAGAAAACTAAATACTGTCGTTTGCTGAAGCAGACTACAAGTGCGATCGCTCCTTCTTTATTTAACTGGGAGAAGAATTAGCGATGCCGATTACCGTGGCACTACCATTAAAGGTAATATTGCCTTTAGCAGAAATAGAACCGTACAAATTAGAACTGCCATTGAAGAAAAAGTTCTTAGCACTAATCAACTCGCCACGAGTATTAGAGGCCCCATTGTAATTGAGATCGCCTGCGGAAATTACCCGTAAATGACTCGACTCATCGACGGTATTGGTTGCTCCGTTAAAGGTAATATTGCCATTGTTCGTGCCTGTGGTTAGTAATGTATTTCCAGCAAACCGAGCGCCACTACCCGTATTAATCGAGCCACTGGCGAAGAGGGATAAATCTTTGGAACTGACGCTAGCCAGATTGACATTACCATTATTAGTGAGGAGCATCACGTTATTGAGATTGTGTCCGCTACCGTTAAAATTAAGGTCTCCCGATTCCACTGTAATGACATAATTACTGAGATTGACATTACTGGGAATATTCAAGCCCCCATCAGTCACTTTAACTACGGTGGGACGAGTTGGGGTGCCTGGGGCGGGGAAACGAGATGTCCAATCGCTTAGGGTATTGAGGGGATTTTGAGCCGCATTGAAAGTCACCGTGGTCGTACCCGTAGGAATTCGTCTGCTTAATTCTTGAGTTGCTAGATTTCCATAGGCGGGAACAGTGACAGTTTGTGCTTCAATTACCTGGGGTGGAATCAAATTGGCATATTGATTTCTAGCAGCGTTGGCAGTACTACTTAAATAACCAGGTGCCACGGCGACAGCCCGATCTACCAAGACTGGTTTGCCATTACTAAGGATGGGATTACCCGCCTCGTCGAGTTTAACCGCCAGTGCCTGATTGCCATTGAAGGTAAATCCTTTGCCCGCATAAATCTTGACATCATCGTTGGGATTAATGGCAACTCCATCAAAATCACTGCTGCCATTGATAAATACCTGCCCTTCCGCTTTGATACTATAGCTGTTGAGGTCGTTATCAGTAATCGTGCCAATCCCTTGAGTATCGGCAATAGTGGCATTTACTGGATTGGTCAGATTGAGTAAGATGGTTTCGTTATTTTCGGTAATGCGATCGCCCGTGACGGGGATAACTACAGTTTGACTGGTTTGCCCTGGAGCAAAAGTCAGAGTTCCCGACATAGCCGTATAGTCAACTCCAGCAGTCGCCGTACCGTTAGCCGTGCTGTAATTAACCTTCACGGTTTTACCACTGGCAGCAGAGAGATTGACATCAAAGACCAGGTTTTGATTGCCACTATCGCCTTCGGTGATGGTGGGGTCATTCAGACTGAGACTAGGAGCGGGGTCGTTATCGATAATCGTGCCAACGCCAGTACCATCAGCAATAGTGGCATTAACTGGACTGATAAGATTGAGACTAAAATTCTCATCGATTTCATCTAAGCGATCGCCATTGATGGGAACAGTTATAGATTGACTGGTTTGTCCTGGAACAAAAGTGATGCTGCCTGTAGTAGCTGTGTAGTCAGCACCAGCAGTAGCCGTCCCGTTAGCCGTACTGTAATTTACCGCTACGATTTTACCACTAGCCTCAGACAAGTTCACGGTAAAGGTAAGATTGCTCGTACCACTATCTCCTTCAGTAATAGTTGGATCGTTAATAGTTAGACTGGGAACAGGATCGTTATCGATAATGGTTGCTATGCCTCGATCGTCGGCGATGGTGGCATTGACGGGGCTGGTAAGATTGAGACTCAAGTTCTCATCGATTTCGTCTAGGCGATCGCCATTGATGGCAATAGTTACAGATTGACTGGTTTGTCCTGGAGCAAAGGTGATACTGCCTGTGGTCGCCGTGTAGTCTACTCCAGCAACAGCCGTACCGTTAGCCGTACTGTAATTAACCGCAACAGGACGGGTGCTAGCTTCATTGAGACTGACGGTAAATACCGCGTTAGCCGTGCCGTTATCCCCTTCCACAATACTAATGTCATTAACTGCTAAAGTTGGTAATTTCTTAACGGTTAGTTGTAAGGTATCGTTACTGCTGGCATTACTGTCATCCCTGACGCTGTAAGTAACGGTGTAAATCCCAGACTCCGTATAGGTGTGGGTAGGATTATTAATACCATTGGTATTAGTGTTATCCCCAAAATCCCAATTAGTGGTGTGGGTATCGAGAGAACCCCGATCGCTAAATGAACCATTAAAGCTAACGCTTTCCCCTACATATACGGTTTGATTATTGCCAGCTTCGACGGTAGGAGGGAGATTATTGACCGTAATTTGCCTGGTTTGGCTGGTAGATGCACCGTCTGAATCCGAGACAGTAAGGGTAGTATTGTATGTCCCATCTTGAACGTATTGATGGTCGGTGTTTTGACCTTTGATTGTTTCGCTGCCGTCGCCGAAGTTCCAAGTGTAGGTAAGTTCGTCGGCTCCTGGGTCAGTGGCAGCAGCGCTAAAGTTAGCACGATCGCCTTCATTAATCTCAGTATCACCAGTAATAAATGTAATCGTCGGAGTTACATTGTTAACCGTAACCTTGAAGGTACTGGTAGTATTTGCTCCTTCATCATCCGTGACAGTTAAACTGACATCATATTCGCCATTATCTGCGTAGACGTGAGTTGGAGTTAAGGTATCTCTAATAGTACTACCATCACCAAAGTCCCAAGCAATGGTGTGAGTATCTAGTA
Source organism: Pleurocapsa minor HA4230-MV1 (assembly GCA_019359095.1). Taxonomy (NCBI): domain Bacteria; kingdom Bacillati; phylum Cyanobacteriota; class Cyanophyceae; order Pleurocapsales; family Pleurocapsaceae; genus Pleurocapsa; species Pleurocapsa minor. The sequence goes on from JAHHHZ010000005.1 coordinate 10,925, forward strand.
AACCAGGATCGCTAAAGCTGGCGTTAAATGCTACGGGACTACCTTCATCACCAGTTTTATCCTCGACCACATCAACTATCGGGGCAACATTATTGACGGTGATGGTTACGGTTTGAGTCGCCGTTGCACCATCGTCATCGGTAACGGTCAGATTTAGATCGTATTTACCATCTTCAAAAAAGGTTTGAGTGACGGTGACGTTTTCTCCCTTCACTTGCGTGCCATCAGCTAAGTTCCAGGTGTAGATTAAGCTATCGTCACCTGGATCTGTAGTAGAAGCCGTCAAGCTAGTGGTATCCCCTTCATCGATAGTGCGCTCGCCTTCAATCTTGATAATCGTGGGGGCCACATTATTGACCTTGACATCAAGAGACTGAGTAGTACTAGCTCCATCGGAGTCAGTCACGGTGGTGGTAACAGTGTACTCGCCGTTATCGGTGAAGATATGACCGACATCTTGACCAATTACAGTCTCACTGTCATCGCCAAAGTTCCAAGTGTATGTAAGTTCGTCATTCCCCGCATCAGATGCCGTAGCACTAAAGCTGGCGCGATCGCCTTCATTTATCTCTGTATCTCCTGTAAGTTGGGTAATTGTGGGAGCAAGATTATTTACCGTAACTTCAAAAGTGCTGTTAGTGCTTGCGCCGTCTCCATCGGTGACGGTGGCGGTAACAGTGTACTCGCCATTTTTAGCAAAAGTATGGGTAATCTGCGAATCTGTGCCAGCAGCAGTTTCACCATCGCCGAAGTCCCAAGTATAGGTAAGCTCGTCCGAGCCTGGATCTGTGGCAACGACGGAGAATTTCGCCCGTTCTCCTTCATTGATTTGAGTATTTCCTGTCAATGATGCGATCGCTGGGGCAACATTGTTAACCGTAACTTTTAAAGTACTAGTAGTACTGGCTCCTTCATCATCGGTAACTGTCAGACTGACATCATATTCTCCATTATTGGTATAAATATGAGTGGGAGTTAAGGTATCTGTAGTTGTTTCACCATCACCAAAGTCCCAGGCAATGGTGTGAGTATCGGTTATACCAGGGTCGCTGAAACTAGCGTTAAATGTTACGGAACTACCTTCATTACTCGTGCGGTCTTCTCCCGCCTCTACTATTGGTGCTACGTTATTGACCGTAATAGTTAACGTCTGAGTTGCTGACGCGCCCTCTTCATCGGTAACGGTGAGATTAACATCATATTCACTATCTTCAACAAAGCGCTGGGAGATCGTGACATCAGTGCCAGAGATTTGAGTGCCATCCTCTAAATTCCAGGTATAGGTGAGAGTGTCGTTGCCAGGATCGGTGGCTGTAGCGCTAAAGGTAGCTGTATCCCCTTCGTCAATCGAGCTATCGCCAGTTAAATCAATAATGGTAGGAGCAACATTATTAACCTTCACCTCCAGAGTAGAAGAGGTGGCTGCGCCATCTGAGTCGGTTACTGTAGCCGTAACGGTATAAGTCCCATTTTGAGTATAGGTGTGGGAGATATCCGTACCCGTGGCAGTTTGACCATCACCCAAGTCCCAAGAGTAAGTCAATTCGTCCGAGCCTGGATCGGTGGCGGTGATGGCAAATTTAGCCGTATCTCCTTCATTAATGTTGGTATCTCCTGTCAATGATGCGATCGCTGGGGCAGCATTATTGACGGTGACAGTCATGGTATTGGTGGTGCTGGCTCCATCTGAGTCGGTAATGATGACACTGGCTGTATAAATACCATTATCAACATAAGCATGACTGACAGAAGTTTCATCGCCATTAGTAGTCAATGGTTTGGAGCCGTCGCCAAAGTCCCAAGTCAGAGTATGAGTATCCAAGCGACCTGCATCGCTGAAGTTGAGATTGAATTCTACAGTATCTCCTTCTGTGGCAGTTTCATCGAGCCACGGATCGGCAATCGGCGCGACGTTCTTGACAGTTATGCTCAGGCTTTGAGTTACGCTTGCACCATCGTCATCGGTGACGGTAACGCTGGCTTGATACAGACCATTATCGGCAAAGATATGTTCGGCGTTTTCGCCCATCACGATTTCACTACCGTCTCCGAAATCCCAAACGTAGGTAAGGTCGTCAGCTCCTGCATCAACAGCAGTTACTGATAACCTGGCTGCATCACCTTCGTTAATAGTTAGAGCGTCTGTAATATCGCTAATAACTGGATTCGTATTGTTTACAGTTATATCCAGACTACTGCTAGAGGTCGCACCACTAGAATCGGTAACGGTTAAGGTGACGATATAATCGCCATTGTCATTGTATATATGGGGTATAGGGGTTAGGGTGTCGGGTGTCGTGATGGCTTCGCTGCCATCGCCAAAGTTCCAACTGTAGGTTAAAGGATCGTTGCCAGCATCTGTGGCGATCGCACTAAAGCTGGCGGTATCCCCTTCGTTTATTTCTGTATCGCCAGTAATAGTTTCAATTACTGGAGGAGTGTTATTAATCGTGACATCAATGGTAGATTCGGTTACTGCTCCATCGCTATCGGTAACGGTGACAGTGGCGGTGTATGTGCCATCTGCTGCGTAAACGTGAGACTGAGTTTCTGAATTGGGTGTGGATTCAGCAGGATATTCTGTGGTTATGGAATCACTACCATCGCCAAAATCCCAAGTTACTGTTAAATCGTCATTACCAGTATCATCAAATGTAGCTTCAAAATCAACAGATGAACCTTCATCTCCAGTTTTAGCTGTATCTGTAGTTATTGTGGGGGCAACATTATTTACCGTAATGCTGAGGTTGGAAGTAGTAGCTGCACCATCATCATCTGATGCAGTGACAACAGCATCATAAACACCATTCTGAGAAAAGGTGTGACTGGCGTTTGCACCTTGGACTTCTGATGTCCCGTCGGCAAAGTTCCAGGTGTAGGTAAGTTCATCATCTCCTGGATCTGTAGCTGTGGCATTGTAGTCAACTGCTTCTCCTTCATTAACAGTAGTTTTACCATTGATTTGGGTAAAGGTAGGAGCGACATTCTCCACGGTGACTTCTAAGGTTTGGGCTGTTTCTCCGCCGTCTTCATCTGATGCAGTCAGAGTTACGTTATAGGTGCCATTATCGGTAAAAATATGGCTTGCTTCTGCACCCTCGACCGTTTCACTGCCATCGCCGAAGTCCCAAATATAGGTGATAGTGTCAGACCCTGGATCTGTGGCAGTGGCACTAAAGTTAACTGTCTCTCCTTCTTTGACTGAACTATCACCTGTAAGATTGGTAATAGTAGGAGCTACGTTGTTTACGGTAACTGTTAACTCATCGCTGCTGACTGCGCCATCACTATCGGTAACGGTAAAGGTAGCGTTATAAGTTCCGTTATCAGCATAGGTATGATTTGCCTCATTCGTATCGGCGGTGCTGCCGTCCGCAAAGTCCCAAGCAACTGAATGGGTATCTAAGCTACCTGTATCGGTAAAGCTGCCAGCAAAATTAACCTTACTTCCTTCATCTACAGTCTGGTCTGCTCCAGCATCGACTACTGGGACGGCGTTATCCACCACAATCTCAAAGTCTTGGGTGTCGCTACCGCCATGAGGATCGGTGACGGTTAACGTACCTGTATAAGTTCCATTATCCGCGTAGGGGCGCTTGGTTGTTCGCCCATCTGCTGTAGTACCATCATCGAATTCCCAAGTGTAGGTAAGTTCATCATTGCCTGGATCTGATGCTGTGGCATTTAAGGTAACTTCATCTCCTTCGGTGATGTTATCGCTAATCTGAATTTCGCTAATCTCTGGCAGAGCATTTTCTACCGTCACCTCGACCTCAGCAGGTTCGGAGGATTGTCCGTCCGAATCTTGAACTGTGTAGGTAAAGCTATCTTCGCCAATAAAGCGATCGCTTGGAGTATAGGTAACAGTCCCGTCATTATTAACGGTAACAGTACCTTTGGTAGGTTCGGTTTGGATTTGGACTGATTCGGGGGTAATTGTGCCATCATCATCGGTGTCGTTAGCCAGGATATCGATAATGGCTGGTTGCCCTTGAGCAGTGCTGGCAGTGTCGTTTACTGCCGTAGGAGGTAGGAGATTTTGGTCTGATAGGCGTACATCGTCGATTACCACGCGACTATCTACATCGCCAAAGCCTAGAAGCTCGAAGTAAAGGGTGGCTTCTGTACCAGGGGTGAGGTTTGAGATATCAATGGTAACAGTGCGTGATTTGTCGAGATTGATGAGTTCTCCTGATGTTGCCCCGCCAATTCTTACCTGGTCGCTAAAGTAAGCAGTGCCGTCGTTTTGGATGTTGAGTAGGGAATCTGTTTCGGTTAAATCGTTGTCGCTAACAAGGGATTCCTGGGTATTGGCATCGAGTAAAGCGACTTCAAAGGCATCGGGTGGTGCAAGTTCGCTTGCTCCTAATTCTGTTTCAATTAACTTAAACTGAATTGTTTTGGCAGATTCAGGGACGGTAAAGGTTTGGCTGAAGTTGCTTAAAAATGGCGAGTCTTCTGTCAGTACCGCCTGACCTGTTTCTACTTTACTTGCACCGCGAGTATCCCAGGCAAAGCTATCGGTAGTGGTGTCGGTGATGCTGAAGTCGCCGTTGGTAATACCGAGTAAAGGATCTGAGGTTAGTTTGGCAAGTAATTCTTCACCCTCTGGCTTGTTGCCATTTCTCTCAAATTCAGTAGCAATTAGTGATTGTAGTATTTGTACATCCAACTGAGAGGGCAGTTTCCGCATTCCTGGTGCGAGGTGGGTGTTGAGCAAGTCATAGGGATGGGCTATTTTGTCTAGGTGTTCGCCATCTAAGGTGGCGGTGAAGCCATCACCGATGAATTTGGTAGTATCGTTTTTGGTTTCTATGTTGTCGCTATATCCTGCGTAACCGTCGATAAATCCATAGAGGTGCGAGAGTTCATGGAGAACTGTTGTAAGTAGATCGTATTTGCCCGAAGCTTCTGATTCGGCAGCAGCAAGTAGATAAGTTTCTTCCTTGTCTGCCTTGTCTCCCACTAACGAAAATTCGCTGTTATCCAGAGGAGTCGAGTCAATGAACCAGCCGACACCGTTGGCATCGGAGTCGATCAGGATTGTTCCTGCTTTGGGTACTCCAGATGAGTCGAAGCCTGTGATGCTTGCTTCAGCTAGTTGTCCTGATGGCAGGTCGGTGATTTGGAACTCAATGTTTAGTGGTGTTTCTGATTTGAGTAAATCTGACCAGATTTTGGTTGCGCTATTATTGAGTTCATTAATTATTTGAGGTGTCGAATTATGACTGCTGAGGAGTTGCTCGTTAGATATGCTGCTGGCGAACGAGATTTTACTGGCGCCGATCTCAGTGGAGCTGATTTGATTGAGGCTCGACTGACTGGAATCAAACTGAGGGATGCTAAGTTGATCTGCACTGATTTGAGTGGGGCTAACTTGCGAGATGCCAGTTTGAGTGGAGCCGATCTCAGTGGGGCTGACTTGAGTGGGGCTGACTTGACTGAAGCCGACTTGATGAACGCCATTTTGAGGAATGTCGATCTGATTAAAACTATTTTGATTGGCATTGAGAGCTACGCTACCGATTTTAGCCAAGCCAATTTGACCGAAGCTATCTGTATTGGTGCCATTTTGAGAGGTGCTAGATTCAGAGATGCCAATCTCACTAGAGCCAATCTTAAGTGTGCTGTCATGGAGTGGGCTATCTTGGAAGGATGTAATCTCGAAGGGGCTAACCTCTTCGAGGTCAATTTGACTCGTGCTAAGTTGATGGGGGTTAATCTTTTTGCTGCTAGAGTCGAACGGGCTAACTTCACCGAAGCTAACCTCACTGGAGCTAAATTCATCGACTACTTGTCCGATGTTTGCTACGTTACTTTCAATAACACCATCATGACTGATGGAATTCTTCAAGAAGGTTTGAATATCTGGGGAGCTTAAATCTGAAGCTAAATAAATTGAATTGCTCAACAAAGATGCAGATAAAGAAGGATCGTAATATCGAAAATCTTCATTTGCTTCAATACGATTTTCTACTTCATCAGGTAAGTTAGATAGAAAATCATAATCTGTTTGTGATTCAATCCAATCGACTGATTTTTTCCAGTGTGTCCAATTTTCTGTTTCAAAATTTGGATCTGTAGGATCGTTAGGAATATCAATAGCGAATAACTGATGAATACCGCCACCCTGTACATCACTTAGCGTATCCGAGGTTAAACCCTGCTTATCCAAAACAATTGCAACCTTCCAGAAATGAGACGGAATGTTAATATCTGAGTTTCTAATAGGATCGTTAGCAAGTAAATCATCCCAAATTGGATCGTTATTAATGCTGCCTCTACCTCCTGTAATAACGTATACTTCTTTTCCTTGAGTAGTAAAATTCTTCAAATAGTCTTCAAAATCTGACCAAACACCCTCATTCATAGTTTTTAATTGAGGAAGTATGTTTGAAGTCAAGTAAGTTGAGTAATGTTCTTTATAACTTCTAGTTCTGGATTGAGCCTCAGTTAAATGACCTCTATTAAAATATGTAGAGCCAGCATAATCACTATGCTGAGTTTTTGGAAATGATGATGGCAACAAAAACTCTTGTTGGAAAAAGGGGCTTGTTGTATTTCCACCAAGCCAAGAGCTATTCATCTGATAACTAGCCCAATTAGCACCTTTTAAGCTCTTATTATAAGAAATTGCATATTGTGGTCGTTCTATTAAATAATTATTCGCAAAAGCTTCAGGATTTTCAGGCGTATACCTTGCATTACTAGGATTATCCATCGCTAAATGCTGACTCTGAAAGAAAACATTATCCAAATAAACAGTGTTGCCATTAACTTCAAAAGTAAGGGTTGCGACTTTCCCTCTGAGTGCATTAGGTACAGGTAAATTGAAGGTTTCAAAACCTGTTTGTCCGTAATCAACTTTAAGTCGATCTTCAAAAATATCTTGTGGTGTATGTGGACCCGTTACGGAAGTAACCGCAGGAGTCAAACTAATCGAACCCAAGTCATGATTTTCAAACCCAGGAACATCAGACTGCATCGAAACATCAACCGTACCACCAGTAAGTTCGGGAACACGAAGATCGAACCTTAAAGTACCCCAATCAGGAACGACAAAAGGATTATGAGTAATACTCTTCAAGCCATTACCCAACTCCAGCGCATAACTCTGATTACCAGCAACTCCAAATTTAAGATACTTTTGTAATTTCCCATTAGAATTTTCATTATTCCAACCAGGAATGGGTTGAACATCTAACTTACTGTCAATTGCATCGAAATTACCATCATAAACAGTCGGAACAGCAAAATCACCCCGTTGTCTGGGTTTTGCCGTATTATCAAAACTGATAGGAGTGCGCTTAGTTAAATCTCCTTGAGGGCGTTTATAATAACCATTGCCTAACAGCGAATAATACCAACCAGTACCATTACCCTCCCACTGAGAATATTTATACCGATCATCATCGATCACACCACCAGTAGCATGATCGACAACATACCAAGGAAAATCAGTGTTTTGAAACTCTGGCTGGGCAAAATCACCTCTGCGTCGATGAATCGGATATTTGTTGGAGAAACCTGCCCCCAGACCAACTCGATCCAAGTTGATATTGGTAGTTCCTTCGTACCAGGCAATTGACCTTTCATTGGAGTCTTTGTTAATATTTCTGTTTTCTCCCGCATCACCAGTAAAACCAACCCGATTTTTAAAGACCTCTTCGTGATCAAAACCTCCTAAATCGATATTTACATCTGCACCAGCCAGTTGATAACTAAATGGCTCAGTCGCACTTTGATAGTAGTTATCGGCAAAAGTAACATTATCCCAAACCTCAATACTAGGCTCAGGGATTGCATCACTAGCTAGAGGACGATCTTTATTTACCTTATCGGCATCGATAGTGGTCATCTGCAAATCGGGGAAGGTATCAGCGAATTGAGTATCATTACCCTGTTCATCTTTTTTCGGGAAGGCAGTACCAATACGCTGGATAATCTCGCTGTTAACCACCCCACCAGAACCAAAACCAATAAAGTGGAAGGGAGAATTAAATAAGCTGCCTGGAGTATAAATTAAGTCGCCTTTTTGGTCATAGATTTTAGTTCCCTCACCGATTTCGCCTTTGCCCTCTAGTTTTTCATTGAGATCCAGTTTAATTAAAGAAGCAAATATTTTATCAGCGGTGGCTTCTGCTGTACCCGAGTTGTAATTAAGTTTGGTAGAATCTTCAAACCAATCTGCGATCAGAACCAATGGTTTAGTTAGATCGAATCGATCGCCATTAGAATTAGCAGATATCTTGACCCAATTACCAGTAGTTGATTCATAACGCAGCACATTGCCTGTTCCTGTGAGGGATTCATCAACCTTAGAGGCTATGTTTAATCCCAAATCATGAGCTTTATTGAAAGAATAAAGATCGTTTTTAGCAGCATCAGGAGTAATTACGGTAACGCTGGGGAAAGCAGTAACATTCTCAGTCTCAACTAATTGCGGATACCAGTCAAAGGAAGATGGGTTCTGTTGGTTGACCTGCCCATTGGTACTCGTCCATAGTTGATAATGATATCTACCAGGAGTCAAGTTAAGACGGGCATTTCGCAGGTTGATGAAAAAAGGTAGGGTATTAAAATGAAGAGTTTAAATGACCCATTGTGGAGATCCAAGTTAAAAATCTAGATCACTTAGGTATAGTAGCAGGAATTGTTGACCAAATAGGATTAGTTGAAGAAATAGATAGGCAAATAGAAAAACATCCGCAACAGATAATCAGTACAGGGCAAGTAGTCAAAGCCATGATTTTGAATGGATTGGGCTTTGTGAGCGCGCCTTTATACTTGTTTGGAGAGTTTTTCATTGGCAAAGCCACAGAACATTTGTTAGGAGAAGGAATTAAACCAGAACACTTGAATGATGATCGAATAGCCAGAGGATTAGATAGCCTGTGGAATCAAGGCTTAACTCCATTATTTACAAGCATTGCCATGTTAGCACAACAAAAATGCCAGCTTGATACCAAAAGTTTACATCTCGACTCAAGTAGTTTTAGCCTCGAAGGAAGCTATGAAATAGAAGAGAAAGGGCAATCTAGAGAATCAATCGAAGAGGTACACATCACTTATGGCTATTCAAGAGACCGTCGACCAGATCTCAAGCAATTTATGATGGATGTGATCTGCACAGGAGATGGAGACGTACCATTGTTTGTGCGAGTCGGTGACGGGAATGAATCTGACCGTGCCATTTTTGCTCAATTGATGAAACAGTTTCAAAAACAATGGAATCTCGATAGCATTTATGTTGCTGACAGTGCCTTGTACAGTGCCGAAAATTTACAGCAATTGGGAGAATTGAGATGGATTACTCGTGTTCCTCAAAGCTTGAAAGCAGCCAAAGTTTTAGTAGAGTCTGTAGAGGATGAGCTATTTTGTGAGAGTAAGATTTCTGGTTATCGTATAGCATCGTGTTGTAAGGTTGTGTCGCAAAAAATGAAACAGGCTGATGTAGTACAATAATATTAAACGATAACATTGATAAATTTAAATCTTTTTGATGAATTCCCAAGAACCTTTTAAGTGGCGACATTTCCAAACAGAAATTATTTTGCTTAACGTTCGTTGGTATTTAAAATATCCTTTGAGTTATCGTAATCTAGAAGAAATGATGTTAGAGAGAGGGTTGAAAGTCGATCACTCTACTATTGGTCGTTGGGTTTTAACTTATTCTCCTCAAATAGATGAAAGAACTCGTCGTCATTTGAAACTAACTAATGATTCATGGAAAGTAGATGAAACTTATATCAAGGTCCTAAGTACAGGACAAAAGTTTTAAAGATTGAAGAAACTCAGACTGTTTTAAGTCCAAATCGGTAAAGATTGAACGTAAATGATCGAGACCATAACGGAAAATACTTTTAGCTAATCTTCCATGCTTTTTAATTTTGAGTGGTCGATGTTGGTTTAGCCACTCACCCGTCTTGATTGACCAGCACAAAGCCAAAGCCATCAAAGCAATGAGCTTACTCAATCGCTCTGAATCAGTAAAATGAGTAGACTCAAGGCAAAATCCTCTAGTTTTAAACATTCCAAATAAAGTCTCGATTCCCCATCGTTTTCCATAATCTGAAATAGCTGTAGTAGTTGAATCAGAAGAGACAATTATCAATAGCTCACCGTCTTCTAAACGTAAAGCTGAAACATAAACGGAGCGTCCCCAAACCCATCGACGACCAGACAGAATTCTAGTCTGACCTGGTTTTAGATGGGCAAAGATAATCGAAGCTCTGAGTTCTTTCTTGCCATCGAAAATACGATCGCTTTTTCTAATTCTTAGTCGAAAAGAAATTGTAGGCTCAATCAACAGGTAAGTTAACCATAGTTTACCGACGAACTCTCGGTCGCCAGTTAAATAAGCAACCTCAGTATCGGGAAAGATTGAGTAGAATTGGTCGAGTAGATCCATTCGTTCATCGCCATTAGAATTACCTTTTTTGTTCAGCATCTTCCAAACCACAGGATATGCAACTCCATTGTGAACTACCCCTAGCATCAGAATATTGAATCTCGTTGTACCAAATGACCACTCAGTTCTATCGACGCTGAGAACCCAAGGTTGAGGGATATCCATAATGCCAATAACTGCTCTGGCAATTGCCGTATAATCAAGGTCAAAACTGCGGAAAAATCGTTGTAAGCGCTTGTGATTAGAGTCTATTTTGACTCTACTGCGAAAACCTGTAGCTAGCTCGGTTAGATTGACTGTTTTTACTCTTAGCAAAGCAACCAGAAACAAGGCCAGAAAATTTAGCCTTGCTCCATGCCATCCCAGGTGAGGCTTCAAAGTTTGTCGAAGTAAGTTAATCTGATTCATAGGGTTTGTATGAAGTGTAGTTACTTTTAATCAAACCCTCTTCCTGTCTACTCTTGCAAGTTGTTTCTCTTTTTTTGTCCCGTACAGAGGTATTTTATATAACTTTTGTTGAGGCAAAAATTAAAAGGAAGATGTATTCATGACAGATAAGCATCTATAGTCAATACTTTAAATCTAAAGTATTCACCCTGACTGCCTGACACATTTATTTGAACAAAGCTAACTATTAGAACATTTCACTTCCGAAATTCGGGTGAACCAAATAGCATCATAGTATTCTCGCCGACTTGGCTCAATACTTGTGGCTGGAGTGGATGGGAGTGGGGATTTTCCCATGCTTAGTTATGCCGATTCTTTTGTCTATCTATCAGTGGCTCAAGCGACAATTTATCAGTCAGATCCCGTTCACGGACTAAAGGAGTTGGCACCAACTCCAAAAACCATTATTAATGTGGGGTGGATTCCTGAAAATCGTCATGAAGGGGCTGCTGGTTTGGATAGGGTTCACGAGCAAATAGCAGGGCGATCGCTCTTAAAAGTTATCGAACAGTCGGATTATCGACAGCTTAAAGCTCAAGAAACTAAAAAAAGTTTTACTCCCGAATCTTTACTTAAAGGATTAATTCGTTCCCATGCTAGTGATGTGGGCAATTTAGCAATTCAGTTAAGAACAACGGCAGAAATGAGTGCTGCGCTAAGTGCGATCGCTACCCGTCGCCAATATTCTATTTTTACTGGGGGGAGATGAAAAAAACCCTAGGAAAAGTTCTAACATATGCGAAGCGGTGACGCGATATGCGGAGCGGTATCCTTTAGGACCAAGGAGCTAATCCTTTAGGAATCCTTTAGGACTTTATCCACTCTCGGCGATGAAAAACCTAAAACCAATGATGCAGTATTGGAAACCGATAAAAATAACCCTAGGAAAACTATAACCCCCAGTAAAAAGTGAAACGCGGCGGTCTTGTGGGGGTTTCCACCCAACTAAGCGGCGCAAGCCCCATGAGCCATCGTTTCAAGAAGCGAAAAAAGGGTTATGGGACTGGATATATCGAATGTAAACCTATGAAAAGGAGTGGGAAGGAGTATCAGCAGTATTGGTATCACTATGAAGAGTGGAGGGAGGGCGATCGCCTGAGCAAAAAGTCTCGTTATATTCCCAGGCGATTGTTAGCACGGGTGGAGAAGTTGGAGGCGGAGAAAGTGTCAGTTAATAAGATCTTGAAAGTTTTGAAAGGTAGGAAAAAGTGACTGTGTTGGAAAAATAAGTTTTTAAAGGTGTTTAATCTAATAGTCTTTCGGCAACTGGTAATATTAGTGTTGGCAAAATACATTTTTTTCTAAGAATATGAGTTCATCTTATAGCGACTCGGAAAGAGAAGAAATAATCTATCAATTTCTCTACAAACAGGCAGAAGAAAAAGGCAGACATTCTTGTTCTGTATGTGGAGGAAGTTATTCTTTTGATAATATCTATATGTGTAGAAAATGCGGGAAGTTCTGGGGATATTGCTGCGTTCCCGAAGATCGCATTTGTAGTAAGGCGAACTGTCTTGGAACAATTCAATAGAGGAAGAAAGCTAGTCAAAAAGAAATGGCTCTATTAATTAATTTCGATCTTTTAACCTCTCCCTCAATCTCGTATACCTCTGCTGCTGCTTGACTTCCTTTACTGCGATCGCATTAGATTTTCAAGGTAATATTTTTAATTGAAGTTTAAACTGGGTTGTAGCTGTAGATTCTGAACCCTACAAATCCAATCAATACGATCAAACCTAGCGTTCTGCGAAAATAATTAACGCCTTGAAATAATTCAAGCCACGCCCAAGTAAATAAAGAGCCAAAAGCTATCAAGTCTAACCCTACATTGGTCAAGCCAGTTGTAAAGATTAGTTTGAGCAAACTAACTACACCCCAGACGATAATAGGTGGGTTTGGTGGTTGAGCAATAACAATATTACCATTGCTGTCACGGAAGAATTTAAAGAGGCAGGATAACAACGGGATATTCAGAACCCTGACTTTTATGAATACTTGTCGCCCAAGCTAAAGTAATTTCATTTAAATCGGCATAATCATAAACTACATCTCTGCCATCGAAATCGATAGTTACTTCCTTCTCCATATAGCCTGCACGATAGCGAAACTTTGACCAGGGCGACACTCCCACATTCACCGCAATCTTATCTGCTGTTAAAAAGCCAATACCAAAAATATCAATGGCTAGTTGATAGGGATTGGTTGTAACAGTGGCGATCGCACTATCGCCATACTGCTTATAAATCTTGACGGCATAGGTAGTAGATACGCCATGTCCTGAAAGAAAGATCATCTGTTTTGGTTAATAGTTTACCAATGTTCCCCAATATTAAAAGATAAATAATATATAGCAATATGCGGTGATCGAATGAATCAAACATGGCTGGGAATTGACCCTGGACTAGCGACAATTGGTTGGGCATTTTTAATAGAGAGTGAAGAGACAAAAGTACAATTACTACAATTTGGAACGATAGAAACTAGTAAACAGTTGACCACATCCGAAAGGCTGCTGGAAATCGAGCAGGATATGGTTGAATTGATAGCTGAATTTCAACCCGCACACATAGCGATTGAGATGCCCTTTTTTGGTAGAAGCATCAAGGCAGCAGGGGGAGTGTTACAAGCTTTTGGCGTGATTAATTTAGTCTGTTACCGAGAGCTGGGGATTCAACCTATATATCTACATCAATCAAGTTGGAAATGTCATCTCGGTTATGGCAAAGCCGATAAGAATGAAGTAGCAGGAATGGTAAGGGTTTTATTCGATTTAGAAACTTTGCCAATTGATGATAGCGTTGATGCCATTGGTATTGGTTATGCGGGTTTGTGTGGCTTGAGGAATAATATTGGTTGAAGAATTTAGGCAAAAATGTCTATTGTTTTTTAAACTTTTAAATAGGGTCTATTCTTGTTTGGGAGAATGATTGAGTTGGGAAAGCATTTTAGTAGGTCCGAGGTCGTTTAATTCATAACCATCGGGATAGCTTCTCAACTTACTGTCAGTGAAAAAATCAGGTTTTCTTCTCGGTAAAAGCCATCTAGAAACACGACCGCGTAACTTAAGACTATTTTCTCCTAAATTACGTAACTTAGCAGGAGGATTTGAGTAGCCAAAAGCGGTAAGGGTTAACTCATCAAACATCCCATGAACACATGGTCTAAGAAGAGGACGACACCAAGCAGGAAACCAACTGAGAAATAAATTGATAGTTGATTCGACCACACGATGATTGCTGTGTGAATAAATAAAGTATTGCTGTTCGTAATCCTGATTATATTGGGCGAATTTGTCATAGGTAGAAGGAATGTCGTAAATGTCCATCTTGTTACCAATTGCTTGCCAAAAGTAATAGATAGCTAGTTTTTCAGTTTCACCAAACAACCGCCAGCCAAAACGCTCGTTCCAGCGAATTGGCTCGTAGATAAACGTAGAAAGAACGTAGAGAAAATCTTCATTACTAATTGGGTAATGACCGTGAATGGCGTTCATCCTCCGAATAGACTCTCGACCACGCTCGCTGTCGTAGCCCCATTTAAGAATTTCAGCTACCAGTAAGCCCGTATCATCGTAGCGTTTTTGGGTATGATGATGGAATTCGCCAGTTCGGTCGAGTAGTTGGGAAATGCTAGGGATGCAATAAGTTTTGAGCATGGCTAGTTCTAGAGAACGGGTGATATCCCAAGGAAATTCATAGCCAGCTAATAAATGGCAAATCTGGCAATGGTCGGTAACTGGGTCTAGTTGTTGAATCTGCTGTTGACGAGCGTAACGTAGATCGAGCCAGGACATAAGACGATTCGTAGATTGAGAATTACTATCAACATTATGATAGTGAACGGCGATTTTTATAAAGTCGCGATCGCGCCTACCAAAATTCAAACTGGTAAAAAGTAACCCTACTCTTTACCGCCCATGATGTTGATCTACCAAAGTTTAAGGCGAGAAGCGGTTGAAGAAGCCTTAAGCTACGTAGCTCCTGTGGGCGAAGAACAAAGCCTCGCTGAGCGTGCCTTTGCAGTGATAGAAGCCAGTGTTAATACTTCAAATTCTAACCAGTTGACAAATGCGTAACAAGTGTACTACGCTCGACTTTTGAGAGATCCTAGTGCATTGCCGAAGTTGTCAGCCGCTGCTGAATGCAATCGTTAACAATTTCTTCATTTCGAGCGATCGCGCTTCTCCCGAACTCAGATTACACCCAAAACACGCCTTAGCCGAGCGTCGCGATTGCTTCGCAGTGCGCGGAGCGCAATCGCCTCCCTTGATGAAGCTAAACTCAACTATCGTCGTCAGCAGTACGAACACAGTCTTAAAGTATCTGACTATCAAACTCTGATCTCTAAGCAGCAGGAGCAAGTTAACTCACTTCAGTCTCAACTAGATACAGTTGATGATGAATTAGACAAGCTGACATCGGTTTATTCGCCTTATCGGGGAAAGATAAGAAGAGTGAAGATACTCGGACAGAACGAGCGGAGTATTACTGCTGAAGTGACTTTGGATATTCGGGGTGAGAAGTAGGGCGATCGCTTTCATCCTCTACTGTTCAATCAAGCGATCGCTGTTTATTACAAATTGTCGATATCGATATCAAAGAAAATAAATTAAAACCCTGTTCCTTTTAAATTTGTTATTTCATCCTGATGAATATGTAATTCAATTTTTTTCTTGTTAACTTTATCTTCCCAGACTAACTTTCCGTTCTTTGAGTAAGGTTCAAAGCCAATAATCACTTTGGCTTCGTAGTATGTAAGAGAATGTTTATTCTTGGTTTCTTTCAATCTTGCCCCGTTTTGGCTGAGAAGGTTTTGCCAGATAGTTTTGTTTAAAGTACCGTAACTAGTGTTTTCTAAATGTTCGCAAGCAATTCCATCATTATCTGAATCTAAAATGTCTGTATCAGATGGATTCGATCTTAAATGATTCTGCGCCTCATATTGATTATTGAAATCATCACAATCCTTATTTTTAGCTTGAACTTCAATTGGAAGTGTTGATAAACATAAAACGCTTACTAGAAGCGAATAAATAATCTTTTCCATTTGTATTACTATATATAGTTCTCTCAAGAATAAAGAGGGACTACATAGATAGCTGCGATCGAGATCGTTTCTGTCAACAAATGAAGCTGAGTCAGGAGTTTCTACAGTAAATTCAGTTATTTTAGCTTCGACCTAATTTAGACTATTGCCATAAAAGTATCACTAAAGTATGATTGAAGTACGAATTAAATATTAAATACTTTATAGATACTTATGAGATTAAAAATATGGCAGATACAATTATTACCTTTACCAGAAATCAGCTACAAGAGATTAAAGCAAAGGGATGCGATTATAGTTGGGTTCTGAATAAACAAAGAGCAGAAAAATGTAAGTATTTAGTTTGTTGTCATTCGGAAGGTGCTAAAAGACGAGATGCGTTTTTGCTAGCTTTGATTAGTGGAATTCGCCAGGTAGATGATGATGCCAACGGAAAGAAACGCTGGGATATTGAGATCTTTGAGTATGCCAATATCGATCTTCCTAATGTTTGGAAAGGCTGGCAAAATCCAGTTCACTACACTTCTTTAGGAGAACTAGGAATCGATTCATCTACTATTAAGTTTAAAAAACTGCCTGAAAGTGACAACTATATCTATTCATTAACCATAGAACAAGCAAGGCAGGGACTAGCAAAGTCTTTTGCTGTAAATCCAGAACAGATTGAGATTCTGATTAAGGGTTAATCGGTTTTTCTTGGTCGAGAAAAGCAATTTATTAAATTAATTAATTTAGGAAAAATTATTATGGCTTTAGAATTACACAACTTTATTTGGTCAGAAGAACGCTTAGTACAAGTAGAAACTCAACCACATCACATTACAGGTGTACTGGCTGAAGTGCGCGATCTGCTCTTTAATTCAGATTGTGATTGGGATGATATTTATTCTGCTTACTATGAATGCGAAGAAGATGGCACGATTACTTTTTACGAAGCTGAAAGTGCAGAAGCTGGTAATCCTGGCATTTGGACATATATGGTTTATAACTGTGCTGCTGGCGAAGAAAAAGTAGTAACTAATGTGAATATTAATACTTATGAACCAGCTTTACAGTTACAGAAATTAGGAGGTTTTTGAGGTGCGAAAGAGAAAAACCTGATTTTGATTGGTTATAGTTGGGTTATTTGATAACAATAATGCTGTGATAAACAATGCAACTGTACAAACACTTCACTGTTAATAACATTCAGTTTGAACCTTTTCCATTTAGGAGAGAACTATCGATGGAGTCATATTTGATAGAAAATGAAGGTGTTTTGGCTCTCGATCATAATTTGTTTACTGATGTAGAAATAATTGAAGCCGAGTTGACTCTTAAAGAAGGTAGAAAAAGTAAAGAAACAGATGGCAGGATTGATATTTTAGCCAGCTATTCTCAAGAGTATCTTGCTGTAGTCGAACTAAAATTAGGGCAATTAGAAGAAATGCATTTATCACAGCTTGAAGATTATTTGCAAAGCAGAGAAACTTTGGTTGAGAAATACAAAGACTTAATAAAAGATAGTTTTAGCGATCGCCCTAAATGGTTAGGAGTATTAGTTGGTGCATCTATTAACCCTAAATTAGCGGAAAAAATTAATAATGGCTACCAAGCAAATGGTAATATACCAATCGCTGCTCTAACAATTCAAAGGTATAGAGGTAATGATGGTCAGATATACGTTGTTACTGAACCGCTTTTCAATAGTAATCAATCAAAGAAAGATACTCAAAAATATATATTCAACGAACTTGAATTCGGCAAATCTAGATTAGTTTTAGAAGTTATTAAATCTTATGTAGCTAATCATCCAGAAATAACTTTTAATCAGTTAGCTTCTCAGTTTTCGCCAAATATTCAAGGTAAATCGGGTACGTTTACGACTATAGAAAAAGCTAACGAGATTTATACTAAAACAGGTCATAAAAGGCACTACATCAAGCCTGAAGAACAGTTAAAACTATTTGATTGTACAATAGCAGTTAGCAATCAATGGGGTATCGGTAATATTAATGGTTTTATCAATAATGCTCGAAAATTAGGCTATAAAATAAAACTGGTAAATAGTTGACACAATTGTCTTAATATGCGCCCCACCAAAACCATCTAAAAATCTATAAACTGACTACTACCAGCATTACTGTGATATATACAGATATTTCTCAATAGACTCAACTAGATAACGGGGGGATAAGTAAGAGCGATCGCTTAATTAAAAGATTAGTTGATGCGGAGATTGAGAAGGATGAAACAGTGGGAGAATTATTACAAGCAAACGATGAATAAGATTTAATTATGAATCTCATGCATGATTGTCCTGAATGTGATGGGACTGGAGTTGATGACAATTACGCAGACAATAAGTGTGATTGGTGTAATGGACTCGGAAGATTATCTGAAAATGAATTGTGGAATTACTACGATGTTGGTTCAGATAAAAAAGATGCGGAAGCTTTAGCATGGGCTGAATCTCAAGAAGGTTCTGGAACTTGGAACATAGACTCTTAGAGGAAAAGTAAAAACCTCGGTGCGATCGCCCTACCCAAACCAAACCATCTAAAACTCAATAAACTGACTAATACCAGCATTACTGTGATATATGCAGATACCTCTCGGTAGTAGTCACACTCGCATGATCCAAACTCTGCTGCAACAACCTTAAATTATAATTATTCTGGTTTTACTTCCCTTACCAAAGACAGTACACTTACCCTCGCCTTTGTGATGGGGTTTTAAATCGTTCCAAGTTAGCCCCACAACTTCCGACACTCTCAACCCACAGCCGTACATTAATAACAGCATCAAGCGATCCGTAGGGTACCCTAAAGGACTCCCTAAAGGGTTAGCTTCGCGTCAGCTCGCAAGCTCGTCTTAGAGGATATGCGAAGCGGTATGGTTTACCATTAGCTGGCGCGTCCGTCCTTCGCGTCGCGCGGAGCGTAATCGCGCTCATTTACTTACCGTTCTTGACCTACAGCTAGGACTACACAAGAGCGAGGGCAAGTCTCCTTATCTTTATTCAGCTACAAGACTCACACCTGACCAAAGTGCTACGTTAACTTGCCGTGAGCGTTCTGTTGAACTACTTCACTCTTCAATAGGAGAGATGATTATAGCCAAAGAGTCAAGTGAAGGGAAGACTATCCTGTCTTGGTGGCAGCAGCACCAAGACTTTGCACATAAATATCAAGATGACACTGCTGAATCGGTTGATGAGCCTCCTTTCTAGTTGAGATGACAAAATCAGGTAGTGTTGCCAAAAATTAGTCAACCACTATAGATGGTAATACTACATAAAAGTTACGATACTGCCAATAGCGTTTTGAGTCGAACTCCAGCTTGCAAGCCGACGCAGTTTCCCCGTCGCCATGTTGCGGGAGCAAGAAGGCGGGGCTTGCGCTTGACCTCCTTTCGCGGTCAATCAGGGCGAACTAATTCGAGCTTATAGCGAAGGTCATTACATTGCTAAATCAGTTTGTCCTGACATCGAACCCAAATTTGTCATCGACTGCATCAAATCGGCTGCCGAAGTAACTCAAAATTTTCTCGAAGATCTCAAACCCCTATTCATCACCTTTAATACATGACACAAAAGTCAAGCATAGGGTAAAATTAGGTATGAAAGATAACAAGATCATTCAACAACTCGATTGTTCATGGCGGGGAAACCCCGCCGACCCTCTCGTTCAAGCTGCTGCTAATAAGGGGAGAACTGTCTGGCTACAAAACTGTCTGATTGAGCTTTTGCCACAGTTAAACCAGCCCTCAACCGATTATCAGACTTGGTTTGATTCGATCAAATCAGTCATGAAGCAACGAGGATTAACTCAACCCACTCAACAAAAAGATTATCTGTCTGATATCCGTAACGCCATTAAAGTCATCGACCCCCATCACCCTGCTTTACAAGTTGTCGATTTCGACACCTCTACCTGGGTTCAAATCAATAACCGAGCAGGCGATCGCCTTGGAGAAAGAAAGACCAAGTTTATCGATAATCCTGATGCCATCGTCAAACTAGCTACTACTCTTTTGGGTAGCTATCAATGGTCGGAAATTGCTGCGGGCTTGGCTGTAGTAACTGGCAGACGCTCTACTGAAGTTATTAAAACAGCGAGGTTTCAATACAAAACTAAATACAGCGTTATCTTTACTGGCGCACTTAAAAGAGGAAATGAACCTGTCGAATGTGTCTTTGAAATTCCTACTCTTTGTGAAGCCCAGTTGGTAATCAAGGCGATCGCTAATCTTAGATCTCAGCTTGGACAAGAGATTCAAGATTTGACCAAAAGACAAGTTAGTAGTCGTTATGGTCGCGCTGTCGCGAAAAAGTGCGATCGCTATTTTGATGAGTTAGTCCCACCCAGAGAAGATCAGGATAACCTGTACACTCATCTTTTTCGCGCTGTCTACGCCACGATCGCTAGCTACTGGTATTGCCCCCCTACTGTTCCCGAAATCGAGTTTCGGGCTGCTATTCAAGGTCACTATCAGATTATTGACGAACTTGACCCTAAATTACGACGAAGTATTGCTGCGGGTAGAAATTACTTTGATTACAGGATCTCTGATGGTCAGGGCAACATTGACGGTCGATTAGGAATCAAGTTAAGTTTGCCCGATGTTGAAATACTCGAACAGTTTCAGCCCGCAGTTTTCCAAGCTGACAAACCCCCAACTAATCTTATAGCCTACACTAATACTACACTAGCTCAAACTCAACCAAACAAGCCCCAGATTATGAATCAATCTTCTAATTCTGCTAATTCTGCTCACGCTAATTCCATGGTCATCCCCTCTTTTTTTCAATCGAGGTTATCAACTATTGCTCAAAAGTTGGGAATTACTCCCGACCAAGCTATTCAGGCATTGTTTACCTGGACGGAAATGGGTCTATCTTTGGCGGAGCAATTATCAATAGAAGACCTTACTCCTCAAGCTATCTTTGAGTCCGTCGAACAGCTAAAAGCAACAGCAGACAACAATTCAGACTCAGTTGAGTTCGATTCGTCTCAGTCGGCTAAGTTAAATAGCCATAGCCTCAATCAACTTTCTATCTCGATCAGACTCTTAAGTGAAGCTTTGTACAATAAGCAGAACTCTCAAGGCGATAAGTCTACTCCACAAAATCCCACTACAGTTATCGAGCAAAAGCTACTAGACACTGCCGAGCATAATAATTCGCCAAGCCACAACAATTCCTCGGCTAAACTCCAACCAAATCTTTCTTTGCCTGTCGAGAAAGAACCTGCCGAACCAACTAAAAATAGCCAACCAACTTCTTCTAAATCATCGAAGGGAGAAAGTTCACCCCGTAAGATCTCTAAAAAAAGTCTTGAGGCCGAACAGGAGATCGATCGCGCTATCGATGCCATTATTCAATTCAATAACCAAGAAGATGTCTCTCATCAGGATAAATGGCATATCGGTGTCAGCGCCCTGAGAAAGTTAACCGAAAGAGGTGATTCGGTTATTCAGCGCGTCTTACAACCTAGAAAGACTGAAATCGAACAGCACCATGCTGTTCATCAAATCGGTCCCCGCCATAACTCCAAAGGTAAAACTTACCCTTCTATCGACGAAATTATTTCTCTGTGACTTCTCGCAAATTCAGTTAAATGGGGTTCAGCACGACCGCGATGCTACTCTTTAATTTGGCGAAGGTATTGCATTGATGTATTACTGTAAATTATTGTTATTGCTGGCGGTAAAGGTAGTGTAATAAAGATGTTGAAACAAGTTAGATTTCTCTACCAAATTCATATCTATTAATATAAAGCCCAATTACTAAATCGTGCATAAGAGCTATCTTTGAGAAACAAATAGTTTTGCGCTGCAATCTTTTAATTCTTGTTCTCAAAGTTAAATGCTTTCTCTCAATCTTCTGCATTTTATATTTGCTGATAGTTCTTTCTTCTTTAGAAAGATGACGCTCGTAAGTTTTTAATTTGTCAGTGTAAAATTTAGTAATTCCGAATGGTTTGAGTAGTCTTTTGAGCTTGAGAAACATTCGGTCTTGTCTTCTTCCTAAGACAAAAGCTAAAATCGTTCCTGTTTTATGGTCAATTGCGTGCCACCACCATCTTTGATAGCCTTTCTTTCCTACGTAGCTTTCCATCTCATCTACTTCAACCTTCTGAATCACTACTTTTAAATCTTGACGGCTTCTTTCTTTCAGCCATTTGTAATTGATTTGTTCGATTAATGATTCTTTTTTTTTAGTTCTGACATTACCGTAGAAGCACTAATCTTTAAAACTCTAGCTGTATCTCTAATTCCACTTCCATTTATTGTCATTTCGCCAATTTTTTCTTTGACTTCTGGTTTATAGCCACAATTTGTATAATCTAAAATGAAACTAGAACGGAAACATTCAGTATTACGGCAGCGATAGCGTTGTTTTCCTTGTTTCGATTTACCATTTTTGACTACATTTGTTGATTGGCAATAAGGACATTCTACTGCGATCCAAACCGTCATTGTAATATTTTATCCGCCAGCTTTTTAAATTTTTACATATTATATTATACACTCTTTCATTACACCACCGGATTAATCTAATTTTTTCTGCGAACCTCAGCAAAAATTAGATTAATCATTGAACGTCTAGTAATCTCTCAATTTTTTGCTTGATCGTATCAAAAGGATTGGGTTTAATTGCTATATTAAGCGATTTTAGGATTTGCTTCAGATCAAATAAAATTTGATCTGCTTCCAAATGATCTATACCTTTAAGTTGATGAATATAATCATTTCTTTTTTGACAATAAGCATTCAAATTTTGTAATAATTGGCATATTTCAGTATTCTTATCGTAGAAGTAATCCACAATAGCTATCATTGTAATACGATTATAGTTAGTAGCAAAAAATAGTTTTTGACCATTTTTAAGACGATATTCATTTAGATATTTTTGAAGTTTACCATCATCAAAATCCTTGATATTTTTATTCAATTTATCAATTAGTTTTTCATTCATCACTGAATTAATATCTTGTTCAGGTATTAATTCTTGTTTCAAGAGATAGAATAAAACACTTTCTTGAAAAACAAATATTTTTACTAGTAATTCAGAATATTCTTGATTCTTGGCTTTAATTTCTGCTTGAAAATAGATTTCTTTGATAATTTCTCGGTGTTGTCTAGCTGCTAATTGCTTACTTTGTTGGTGAAATTCTTGTCCACAAAACTGAGCGTGATTTCGTATTTGCTCAAAGCTAGTTTCAAATGCTGAACTTAAACGATAAGAGGCACATTTTAGTAAAGTACTGACTCCATTATCTAAAAGATTATTATTTTTGAAAGTTACTAATGCGCCATAATAATTATGACAAGCTACCTGTTCTTTAATAATTTTAATATCGATTGTTTTTTTAAGAACGGTAATATTAGATTCAAATACTCGTTCCTGATCGGACAGCATCAGATTAGGATTTCTCACCTGCCAAAGATGGCTATTAGTTGCTAATCCCGATGCTTGTAATATGCTCCAGGCGGCTTTCATTGCAGGAGTACCCGAAGAAGAGTTTAATTCCAAGCGATCGCCTGATTTTAATTGCAATTGGGCTTTGGCGATCGCTTTTTTGGCTTCTTGGGTAGCTAATAACAGATCGATAGGATCTTTTGACAATCGATCATCCACTGCAATTAATTCAATCTGTTCTGGAGCAATAGACAGTTGTTTTATTTCGCTAGATAGTAACCATTCTTTAGTAAAATGAGCAGCATCTTCTGTAGCAGAGGTGTAGAGTAAAATTGCTCCCTTGATTTTTCGTTCTTGTTCTAATAAATGGCAAATTAAAGTGACAATTGAACCTTCGCGATCGTTTTTATCCGAACCTGGATCTTGATTGCCGACAAAAGATAAGAGAATACTAGACATATTTTAATTAAAAGGAAAGATTTGATAATATTGGTCTGATTCTTGTTTTAGTTTTTGGAGATATTTAGATCGAGGTGCGACTGTTGCACCAAAAACAGTAACCACTTGATAATCTTCTAAATCTGCTATCCAAACAGGAGAAGGTTTTACAGGTCTATTAGTTTGTCCGCAAAGATTACCGTCATAATCTAGTTGGCCTCTCGAGTTATTAATTTTTAAATCTTGACTGTGTAAAACTGCTAAAGCATGAGGCTTTTCGTATTGTTCTTCGCCTGAACAAACTACAATACGACAATGTTGATCGACTGCATCAGACCAATTTTTGTCGCTTGGTTGATTAAAAGATAGGGGTGAATTAATATTTTGGCTTATATTGCTATTAAGAATTAACTGTTCTAAAGCGGAATAGAAAGCTTTGAGTTTAGTTTTGAATAATTTTTGAAACTCTTTAGCTGAACCTGGATCGAACCAATAGTCTTCTAAATTTGGATTATCTTCTTCATCAAGAATAAAAGTAGAACCACGAAACCACGGTGCATTTTGTCTATTTCGTCGAGAATAGCAAGGTCTTCTTGCACCCTGTCCGATGCCACCAAGGTTAAACATCATCCAAGTTAAATTTTTCAACAGTGATGAAATTACTTGGGTCTTATCTTGAGGCGTAGCGACAGAGTAGGATAGAGTCAAAATACCTTCTTGTTCCCCACAATCATCGTTTTTATTTTTTGCTTCTCGTTGAGTTACTGTTCCTGAGAAAATATTAACTTTTACCCAACCCAACTGCTGTTTGGGAGTAATCGCACCAAAAATTTGACCCTCCCAATTTATTACTTGTTCGGTAGATAAAACACCTAACGCAAAAGCCCGAAACCAATAGCGCAGAATTGATTTAAAAGCAGTAGGACGAACTTCAGAAACAGCAGAAGTTGCAGGTTTTAGATTTCCATTTCTATCAGTTTTTAAATTGTCATCTCGTTCTGTCTGAAACGGTTGTTTGACATTATTAAACTTTTGATGACCATGAATTAGCTGCCCTTCTATGGCAAACTTAACGCGGAAAAATTCACTGCTAGATTTATCTTGATTGCCTAAAATTAACTGTCCATAGCCTGTATTAATTTGTGAACCAACGCCAGCTTGTAAACCTACAATTAACCATTGTTTGACTTTGTTTAAAATTTCATTATCCTGGCAATTACTAACCAAACGTAAGCCAATTAAAAAGCTAGATTCTTGTAGAGAAAGAAAAACGTTGGGGTTAGAATCATATTTGGGTTGCTGATTTTCATCCCATTTCCAAATATTATTTGCCATATCTATACTCAAACCACCAGTTTGACTGGGTAAAGGATAAGCATCGAGAAAAACTACTTTCCCCGCAGAATCTTTAAGATTTGCTGTTTCAATCGAACCAAAGTAAGGGGCTACTTTTTGTTCTGCATCTTTCCATTTAATCTTTTCCGCAGCAACTATTTCTCGAATAGCTTGAGTTCTTGCAACACCCCGCAGAGTACTAGCTGGAATATAGGGCATTCCCAACGCATCAAAAGCTGGTAATAAGATACTTTCGGGGCCACGATGACCACCGATACGAATGCGCCAAGGGCATTTGACAGTAAAGGTGTTGTTTTTACCTACAATTAGTTCTGTACGTTGATTTAACTGCTTTAGGCGATCGCCATAATTATTGGCATTTTCCTGAGCTATTTGTAGGATCTGTAATTTAGTCGCATCTTTATATTCTCGTTCTGGTTCGCGCATCCAACGCAAGTATTCGACAAAACTAGCTGTAGAGTTTGGCTGAGGTGGATTATCAGAGTTTAACCAGGGCGATGGAGGTTGATTATTTGGTCTATTTTCATTACCGCGATTATTACTTCCATTATTGCGCTTGGGCGGTTGTGATTGATTATTGACTTGCGATCGAGGTTTAGGTGGATTTGGTCTTTGAGGATGTTGAAGAGGTTGTGGAGACATTTTATCTAGTAGTAATAAATAATCGGCAATCGTAGGGGCGAAGGTAGGTTCGCCCTGATAAAGATAGATTTGTTCTAAGCATCGCCTTTGACGTCGTTATAGATAGCGTTTGCCCAAAAACTAAATTCCTGTGCCAGGTTTAGTCCCAATCCAGTTAAACCTAAATAATCATCGGCTTTGAGTTGCTTGAGGGTATCTAAACCCTTATTGCCAGCCAAATCTTTAACTGAAGCAAGAAGTTGCAGACATTCAAAGTATTTTTTGACAACATCTTGTTTGCCTTTTTGACTTAATGCTTGTTCTTCAGCTTTGAGACGCATCATGCCCCAAGTAGCAAGATAGGTATATAGTTCTACCGCTTGGCTTTTTTGCTCTTTAAGACGGGAATTATCGTTATTATTGTTAGTTCGTAATTCTTGTAAAGCTCCGTAGACAGGAGTACTAAGGGTACGAGGGTCGAAAGTTTGCATGATAATTTCTCCTTATTTATTTACTGATGCTGGCCACTGTTGAACAAAACCTCTGCCTAAGCTTTCTTGTCCGCCAATTTGTAAAATTTCTCGATTGGCTAATAATTGACTAAATTCTTGATGTATTTCAGATGACTTCCCATTAGCAGCAGAGGTAGTTCCCCAGGTAAAATACATCAGGGTATCGGGAGGAATGGCTTCTTCATAGCGAAAACCACCATCAACAGTTTTATTTTCATCAAGTTTGATTTTGACTTGTCGCCACAAACTCATTTGAATTAAAGTCCCGCAGTGTCTATCTGGCAAGACGATCGCTCTTTCAATGGTGTTAGTTTGAACATTTTGTGGCATAAAATCTTGCCAATCTTGCCACTGTTTTAATTCTTCTGCTTTGAGAATCGCATCTTTGAGATAAACAGCGGAATTACCATTGACAAAGTTGCAGCTATATTCCACAGGAATTCGATCCAACTTACCTGTAAACCTCGCCCAACGTTTTAGTAACATCGGACAACTAACCCAAACCACTCCATGACTCAGGGAAGGTACAGGAAGCCAAAGTAAAGCACCATCACCAATCCAAATATTTCCCTGTTCTAACTGGCTGGCATTTTCTAAATCTGTACCAAAAAGTTTAAATTTTTGGTTTTTGTCTTCCACACTAGCCCTCAGTCTACCGCGAATACTGCTAGAGGGAATATAGGGAAAGTTAGTATGAGATTCGCGGGCAATTCCCAATAAGTTTCCTTCTTGAGTTGTTCCTCCTGTATGTAAAGGAGAAAGTAGATAAAGATATGTGTAATTAATCGTCATAATAGTTGCTTTATTTATCTAAATAAGAGATCCACAATAATTCGGAATAGCCGAGGTTACGCCAGCGTTTAACTTTGCTGGGGGCTTCATTTGACTCTTGAAACAAAGCATCTGGTTGTTCCAAGTAGTAAACACTACCAGCAGGAGCAGCAAATACTTGAGGTGCAGGAATACTTGGGTTCTTGTTCTCTATTCCCTGTCCCCCGTTTCCTGTTCCTTGAATCCTGCCACTAATTGCTAGAGGTTGGGCAGTAGCCACACTAACTAAGTTGCCTTCTTTTTGATTGGAATTAACGGTATGGGCGAGTTTCCATTCCCACGGATAGGATTTACAAACTGACTTTTGGTCTTTATGAATGCGTTCAAATACTCCTGGGGTAATTAAATAAGCTAAGGATTTACCTCTTGTTTGATAGTTTTGTTGAGATTGCTGCTGTAATTCCTGCCATTGTTCGCCTAATTCGGAACATTCTTCGATTAATACCCGATGTCCCTCTCCTCCCAGTCTCATGGAGGTAGGGGTATTGGGAATTTTGATGTCTAGAGCAATCGCCAGACTCCAGCCTGAATGTAAACGAATGGCATTCTCGACAAAATAACCATCCACATCTTTTACTTGCCGACTATCAGAAGCGATCGCATTATGAGAACGAGTTTCTATCGTCCAAGGTTGAGAACTTTCTCCCTCTTGACATAGCCAATCTTCAGGTTTTAAATCTTGGTTCTCTAATAGTTTAGTAACTATAGAAAAAGGTAAATAATTGCGCGGTTTTTGTTCGAGCTTATTTTCTTGGTCTTTGCTATTAGCTAATTTTTTTAATAACAAAGGTGCAGGAGATAGACGATCCCAGATCATCTGTTGAGAGGGAGATTTTTCATCCAACCAAGCTACAGGGTGGAGTAAAGAGTTATTAACATAATTAAGAGGACGGGGAAAATAAAGTTCTTTTTGGTAGCAGAGAAAAGTACCCTTAAGAGTTAGGTTTTCCTTACTATTTAATAGTCCTCTAATTGCTCCTGCGATCGTATGTCCGTTGGGAGGAAACACACTTCCTGCCCAGGCTCTTTCCCCTGGGGTAAAAGGTTTGGCATCGCGAAATAATAGTATATCTAATGGGGTAAATATGTACCAATACATGATTTTTCTTTATTAGTTTTTATCTGCCGATTTCTTAAATTGAATGCTGCTAATTTCAGCCAGTTTTTTATTTCTTCGTCTTGTTGCTTGCTTGGGCTATAAGTAAATAATTTACTAAGTAAATCGCTGAGTTTTTGAGCAAAAACTTCACGAGATTCTGGGTGATTTTTAAATATATTTCGGCGATCGCAAAAAGCTTTTGTCCACTGTAAAATTGCTTGTTCTGGTGCAGGATGTTGTAACCAAATCTCAGCAGCCTGTTCAAAAATTGCCCAGTCTAACTCATCATGTTGTTGGGCAAATTCTACGATCTCTCGCCAACAGTTAAAGACACTAAATTTAGCTGTAGCTTGTAAAATATTACCGTTGCCATAAATCGCCCGAACTTGAACCGCATCTTTGTAAGAGTCTTGATTATTAACCAGATAGTAATGTTCTTTGGCTTCTTCTTCTGCCTCCCAAAGATTTTGTAGCGCGATCGCTAATGGTACAGAATGATGGGCGATAACAATTCCAAAACTAATAGTTGCTGCCGATCCTAAAGTAAACAAAGGACGATCTGGTAAAGTTTTTGGTCCCTGTCCTGTAAATTCCCAATAATCCCCCTTATTATCAAATTCATTACCTGGATCTTTTTGTCCTTGAAAACATTGCCGAATATCCCACAGCCAACTATCCCATTCCCAAAGATTGGTATAAGCTAAAATATCGTCGCCACCGCAATAAATTAGTCTGCCAGCATATCGAGATTCGGTAAGATAGGGTACTAACTGATTGGCAAAATCCAGAAGAGAACGGCTTAAGGCACTATGGGTAGCAGGACCCATTCTTTTTTGAACGTTCAAAAATTCAGTAACTGGCTGCTTGATTTCATCAGGAAAGCGATCAATCTTATCAATTAACTCTTGAGGAATATATTCACGATATTGTTTTAATTTTGTTCCCTTTAACCATTCACTCATACTATCGCCATCACCAGCAGCAATTACATACCAGTCAGTGGGGTTTTTTCCAGGAGGGAAATAGGTAGCAATAGTATTTCTTAACTTGCTCAGTTCTGCTTTTTGCTCATTCTTATTTTCATCAGCAAAATCTTCAATTAGCCAACTAGAATTAATTAAACGAGGATGAGGTAAGTTTCGGTAATTTCGCTCGATCCAAGGGATGCCCCAAGAATTTTGGTTATTGTTGTCTGTTTCTTTTTTTGCCCAATCGAAGCGATCGCCTATTTCTCTACAAGCAGTTTGATAATATTTAATCGCCTCATCATCTCCCGCTTTTTTCGCTTGCTTTAACCAGCCAGCAACTCCCGAACTCAGATCGGGATAAGTTAAAGATAAGTTGGGAATATCTAAAATCTCGGGCAATATTTTATGTAAAACTCGCTTGACTACTTCAGTAGCATTTAATTCTTCAATCCCGTCAAATAAACCCAGATTTTTGCCATCCGACCAAAACTTTTTGGTTTGCCCTTCGCTTACCCAGTCAGATTGATGGTTATGCACCACTGAACCAATCCCAGAGATAGTGGAACGAGTACCGAAAGCAGTGGGCATTGACCAAGTACGGGCGTTTTTGACTGCGGTTAGATTATGACGTAGGCGATCAAATATATTACCCCACCATGAACCAACGTTAAGATTAGGTTGTCTGGAATAGGATTTTGACTTTGATTCTGTTTCTGTTTCCGTTTCTATTTCTGATATATCAAAAACTGCTTTGAGAAATTCAGCTTCATTTTGTTCAAATAATGTTGCTGATTTGTCAGGCTCTTTGCTATTTTCTTTTAAACCTGTAAAATCATTTTGTTTTTTACACCAATCTTGATATTGTTTGTGATTTTCTCTTTCTTTTTCTTTATCTTTGTTTTTGCCGTATGAATGATGTAATTCTGTCTCTAAATTTCCAATTGGTAAAGCCGTCCAATATGTTTGCCATTGAGACTTGAGCCAACCTTCCCAGGTATGGGGGTTAATATCTTTCCAGGCTGGATTTATCTTTTGCAGAAATTCTAAGCTTTGGTTGCCCAACTCTTGCCATTCTTGTTCCAAAACTTGTTTGGCATATTGTGTCACTGCATAGATCGGATTATCTTTAATTTCATCGCCTTGTTTGCCGTTATCTGGCACAATCATCACGATTACGTTGGGAAAACCAGCCGTTAGTAATTGTTGTGTCGTAGGTTCTTCAATCCACTGACTAAATTCGGGATATTCTTGTAATAACCAATGGTCAATTAATGGTTGCTGATACAAGCAAGGATACAACAATGTATCTGCACCGTATTTTTTCGCTAGTTCCCAACAAACCTTAGCTGATAAATAATGCAGCAACCAAGAACCAGCCCAAAAATCGCGCATCTTACGACTGGCTTTGACTAATTCCTGTACGGGAGAAAAGGTAAATACTACTAAATTAGGACGCGAGCGCGTAAATCTATCTCCCTTACTGGGATATTCTTCTGGATTCTTATAATGTCCTGCCAATCCACCAGCTAATGCAGAAGTAATACTTGTATGACTCCACAAGGAGGCATCGGGAAAACGAGTTTCGGCAGGAAGCAAATATACTTCTAATACATCTTTAGCAAGTAAATCTGGATAGCAACGCCATAGCCACCAATGAACCAAACGAGGATCTTTATATTCTTCGATCAGGTTTAATACTGCTAATTCTTTCTCTTCTAAGAACTCTTTGCGTTTGCCTTCTTGCAGCCTGGTATGCCATTGAGGTATCTTTAGAGTCTGCGATTCGCCAGATAAAAGATGGTGTATTTGCAAACCATCTTCACGGTAACTAACCGCACTTCCATAACCTAATCTACCGATACTACTTCTATCGCTTGCAGAAGCAATTAAGTCGCATAGCCCAACATGTTCTAACCATGTGCCGTTAAGAGATTTGGCTTGAATCGGATCTACAGATTCATGTTTACTTTTAGATTTAGACGATCGCCATCCTGCCATACACTGCAAAATGTGCCATTGTCCTTCTCTACCTAAATCTTGTGCGTGGGATAAAGCTTTTAAACCTGGATCGTGAAGTAAACCCCAGATTTTAGCTTGCCAGTAAAGTCTTGTCATTAACCTGAATCACTATGGATTGAGTTTCTCTTCAACTCTAGCCGAGTGATTATAAATGGTCTAGCAAGTAATAATACTGAAAATTACTTTTGTAATAGCTTTAAAAGACTATCGGATATAGTTTTGACAATCGCGTTTGCCTTTGTTTTCAATATTTTCTTTTAGTGGGATTGCTTCAAAAAACTTAATAGATTGAGAGAAAAAGAAGATTTTGTTTTACGTAATTGTCTATGATATTTCTTGTGATAAACGACGCAAAAAAGTGGCGGACTTATTAGAAGGTTACGGTGCCAGAGTTCAATATAGTGTTTTTGAATGTGTTCTCGATCGCGCTCAATATCGGCAGCTTGGCGATCGCTTGAAAAAGAGAATTAAACTAGATGAGGATAGTATTAGGATTTATCCCATAACTCGAAATACTTTGCAGCAAGTAGAAACTTGGGGTGTAGGAAATAATCTGACTCAACCACCTAGTTCGACAATTATCTAAAGGCGATCGTATTTATTGAGTAATTTATTTTTATTATTTGATAAATCTTGCGAACCTTAGCCAAAATCGCTGTAATCCTAATGATCTCGTTGTGAGCCTCGACTTATCGCTGTGTATATCTTTTACGGATTTTCTCTTGTTTTTTAACAGCCTATCTTGCTTTATTTTCTCTGAGCCTCGCAAACTGCCTCTAGACATCAGGCTCTATCTGGGTTTTAATTGAGGGACTCTCTAATTACTAGAGAAACTAATTGAATGGAAACTGAATAGGAAGCAATTCGTGCTTCGTCAACGGTTAATTTGTCTCTCTAATTACTAGAGAAACTAATTGAATGGAAACTTCAACTTCTAATGTCACTCCATATTTCATATTATCTACTCTCTCTAATTACTAGAGAAACTAATTGAATGGAAACCTTGTTCTCACTACTACAACTAGACACATCTGCACCGGAACCTCTCTAATTACTAGAGAAACTAATTGAATGGAAACGTCTCAACAAGTAATTCTTGAGGATCGCTGTCAGTGTAAACATCTAACACCTCTCTAATTACTAGAGAAACTAATTGAATGGAAACGACGATCCCAACTATTGCGATAGCTGTGGGGGTTAGCTCTCTAATTACTAGAGAAACTAATTGAATGGAAACGATATGAAAAATCTCCATTGATATGGAATCCAATCCATGTCTCTCTAATTACTAGAGAAACTAATTGAATGGAAACTATATTCGATTAATTTATACATGGCAATATATCTCTTTGCTCTCTAATTACTAGAGAAACTAATTGAATGGAAACCTAATAGTTTCAAAGGTGTTTTCTACATGAGCGATCGCACCACTCTCTAATTACTAGAGAAACTAATTGAATGGAAACCATAATTGTTAGATTTACATCTAACACAGAACCTTCTTGTCTCTCTAATTACTAGAGAAACTAATTGAATGGAAACTGAAAACCAATGAATGCAATCATGAACTTGGAAGAATGGACTCTCTAATTACTAGAGAAACTAATTGAATGGAAACTATACATTAGTTTCTTTATTAATTCTTTCAGCTGATTCATAACTCTCTAATTACTAGAGAAACTAATTGAATGGAAACAGAAGAGGTGTAAGAAACAGAAACTGCTTTTTCAGCTCTCTAATTACTAGAGAAACTAATTGAATGGAAACATAAATGAATTAACTTTCTAAATTCTTCATATTAATATTCTCTCTAATTACTAGAGAAACTAATTGAATGGAAACTACAATGACTTGGTTCTAGTTCGTAAAGCTTTTCAATTGCTACTTCTCTCTAATTACTAGAGAAACTAATTGAATGGAAACTAAAAAAGCGATCGCCCAAGTAACTTATAGAGCGATCGCTTTTTTATAGTAAGCAATATAAGAAAATATGAGAATACTCCCTATTCCCCAAATAACTACCGAATCAAATAAGGTTGATAGAGTTGAGCTGGTTGATAGACAAATTGCTTATATAACTTAACCTGCTGCAAGAGTAAATCCCATCGAGGTTGATTACCTAGATCGGTTTTGATTTCTTCTTCCATTCGTTGCAGAAATGCTTGTAAGTAATTCTTTCTTCCCGCATCATTAAGAAAACAACCGCCATTTCGATAGACAAAATCTGTTTCCGAGTTGATCATTCGCCGATTAATCAAATATAAAACTAAAGAATCAACAATAGGAGCGCGAAATTCTTCGATTAAATCAGAAGCCAAAGCTGCATGACGATAATTTCCCTGGTGCAAACAAGCTTGATAAGGATCGAGTTGCTGTAGTTCAATTAAAGCTAAAAGATGATTCCACAAGATCTGATAACCAAAACTCAGCATAGCATTGACAGGGTTCCCTGGAGGGCGACGGCTACGAGCCACAAATACAAAATCTAGATTAGTAATCACTTCACCATAAGCAGAAAAATAGCTAGCTGCACCTGCACCTTCTAAACCGATTAATTGCTCCATGTCTTGAACTTGTTCTACTTTAGTCAGTAAATAATTTAAATTCAGCAGAGTTTGAGCTAATATTGGTGTCTGTTGTTTTCGCTGCTGCCGTTGTAATAAAACGCGACTGTTTTTTAGTTTGGCAAGAGTAATTTCTCTGGCTACGGCTAGTTTTTCTCCACGAGATAATTGCTGTTGATAGCGCGAAAGCTGACGATAGCCTCTTTCTAGAGGCAAAACTCGACCATAACAATAACCCATGCGCGAAAGATAGACAATGGGAATATTTTGCCAGATACAAGCTCTAATTGCTTGAGTGGTAATTTGCGACTTACCAAAAATTAAAATCTGTTCGAGCAGCGGTATTTTAACGCGATTAACAATGTCTTCTCGATAACGAACGATTAAAGTTTCTTTACTTAAGGATATATTGCAGCCCTGTTGGGATACATAAAGACTTTTCATAGTCTATTTTTCTCTATAGCCGACGCTCTTTGATTTTTAAGCTGCAATTCTTTTTCAGTATTTAAGGAGGCAAATTTATTTTGCCTAATACTAGAAAGAGCTAGCCAATCAACAACCAGATCCGCAAAAGTACCGACAAAAAAGCTGGAGACAGTCACTAAAAAGGTATTACCGATTACAGCTGCCAAGCCCAAAGGAGCGATTAATAATAAAGCTAAGGTAATTGCACCATTAGCTATAGCGGTACTAAAATTTCTGATTACTGCTGTCCGAGTTGATAAATACATTAAATATTTTTGTAATATTAAAGTTACTTCATGAAACTATAATTTACCTAATACATCTCAACTAATTCTCTAATTTCCCAATATTTACTGAATTACAAACTGGCAAGTAAAAATTAAACTAAAAAAGAGAATCGAGTAACAAGGAGATCGCCCTTAAATATTTTCTTTTTTTTGACATTAATGATTCTTTATTCCCTGCTCCCATAATATCCATGAATCAGTCTTCAAAAATAAACCGTTATACTAATATCCAAGCTTTAGAAAGATTATTATTATTAATTGCCATATTAATCAAATATCCAGGAGTTGGATGTCCTAATGAATTAGAAAAATCTGATGATAAGCATCATAATGCTTTGAAATTAGTGCAAATTAAACTACAAGAATTAGCTTTATCACTAGGCATTGACTTACCAGAACAATATCCAGCTACAGCTACTTTGAGGAAAGATTTAGAATTATTGAGAGACTATCAAATTTTAGACCATAGAATGTATCGCTGGGGTTATTATCTCGGTACAGGAGTGATGAGTAAACAAGAACTTAAAGCAGCATTTAATGCTTTAGAATCTCAGGCAATATATCAGGGAGATCCTCAATTAAGAAATATCTACTATTCACTTAAAAAACGCTTGCGCGGATTTGAATTTGAGGAACAACAAGATTTCTTTTATCCTGTCCGCCAACATCTTAATCGTGCTATTAATTATACCGATCCTCAAGAAATGATGAATCAAGGTGAATATCGTCATACTTTATATCATCAAATTGAATTATTAGAGGAAGCTATTATTACAGGTCAGGCAATTGAACTTTCTCGTAATGTCGATCCCTATGGTGAAAACAAACTTGGTTTGATTACTTTATATCCTTTACAACTAATTTATTTTGATATCGCCTGGTATTTAATTTATGAAAATGCTCAAGATGGTACTTTATCTACTGGTAGAATTAATCGTTTTAAAGATTATCTAAAAGTTGTGACAAGCACAAAAGCGAGAAAGATAGCAGAGCAACAAAAAAGCCTGAATAATGCTCACCAATTAATCCGCAATGGCTGGGGTTTAAAATTAGGAACGTTTGAAGAACAGCAATTGGAATTAGCAGGTAAACTGGCGCTTATTTCCGCCAAAGTCCGTTTTTTTCCGCCCGTAAGTGCTTTTATTGCTGAGGGAGAACGAAGACATCCCCGACAGATAATCGAAAAACATCCAGATTATTTAGATTATTCCCTTAAGCTACCACTGCGATCGCTGGCTGAATTTGGATTTTGGATAAATCGATATTCAGACAACGTTATAGTTTTATCCCCACCCGAATTAAAGCTTAAACATCGTCAAGCCGCAATGTCTTTGATGCAAAAGTATCAAGAACGAGAAGCGACTGAAATGTCATAATTTTTACCTAATCTGCGCGAAGTCCTACACTGTATCGCAGCGCTTTCACGGTCAAGCCGCCCTAAAAAATGTTATACCCTTATGGTACTAGCCCTAAAGGACTTGTCTCGCTTAGTTGGAGATTAGCTCCTACGTCGCGTCCTTCGCCTCGCACTAGCGACCTAACGTCTTTTAAAGACGCTAGGTCGCTGCTCAATCTTTAATTCAGCGTTGGGAGGGAATGTAGCCATTGTCCCATTTTCATCGCCCAACACATGGCTAAACTCATTAAAGCTAATAACTTACTTAATCGTTGGGCATCAGTAAAATGAGTGGATTCAAGGCAAAACCCCCTAGTTTTAAACATTCCAAATAAAGTTTCGATTCCCCAACGCTTGGCATAGTCAGAAATAGCTGTTTGAGGAGAATCATCCGAGATAACTACTAATAACTCTCCATCTTCGAGGCGTAAAGCAGAAATGTAGACCAATCGACCCCAGACCCAACGACGACCTGACAAAATTTCTCTTTGACCAGGTTGAAGATGAGCGAAAATAATCGAAGCAGCAAG
The DNA here is from genome assembly GCA_019359095.1 of Pleurocapsa minor HA4230-MV1. Taxonomy (NCBI): domain Bacteria; kingdom Bacillati; phylum Cyanobacteriota; class Cyanophyceae; order Pleurocapsales; family Pleurocapsaceae; genus Pleurocapsa; species Pleurocapsa minor. The sequence goes on from JAHHHZ010000005.1 coordinate 47,320, forward strand.
CCTTTTTTGACCATCGCTAATTTGGTCGGTTTCTCGGATTCTGATTCGGAAAGGAATCGTTGGCTCAATCAGCAGATAAGTTAACCACTCCCGACCAACAAATTCCCGATCTCCGCAGATCTAAGCAACTTCTGCATCAGGGAAAACTTCTCGAAAGCGATCGAGTAAATCCATACGTTCATTACTGTGGGAGTTGCCTTTCTTGTCGAGCATTTCCCATAACAATGGATAAGCTACTCCTTCATGTACTACTCCTAACATCAGTATATTAAAGCGAGTATTCCCAAATGACCATTCCGTTCTATCCTTACTAAGCACCCAAGGCTGAGGAATTTCCATTAAGGTGACAATAATTTTGGCGATCGCGACATAATCTAAATTAAAATCCTTAAAAAATCTCTGTAGGCGTTTGTAATTAGAATCTGTCTTAACTTGAGTCCTAAACCCAGTCGCTAATTCCACTAAATTGATAGTTTTGACTCTGAGTAAAGCAATTAAAAATAGCGCCAGAAAGCTTAGGCGTGCGCCATGCCATCCTAAAAGTGGTTTCAGGGTTTGTCGCAATAAGTTAATCTGATTCATAGGGTTCGATTTGAGTGTGGTTACTTTAAATCAAACCCTTTTCCTGTAGTCTTTTGCAAGCTTCTGGTTTATTTTTTGTCCTGTACTTAGAGCATTTTTACCTTCCCCATTTAAAATGTACATAACTACTTTAGGGATTTGGTCAATCAAGGCGATCGCCTTGGAAGCATCCCACTTTTAGCGTGGTGATGCTTAATTTACCTTGTGGTTGGGAGAACGAAAGTGAGCGTCTATACAAGTTAACTTGATGAACAGTCAGATTGTCTACCAAGACATTGCCATAATCGCTGCCATACCTTCAGCTCTGGCAGCAGCCACCGCATAAAATATTGACTCAAACTGGTGGACTCTGCCCTCTTCATCAATTACCAAAAATTGATAACATTTGCTGGGCGAATAATAGACCATCAACAAATATCCATCAACTCCTACCACTTCTTCAATCATTATCTTTCCATTTAAGCTTTTAAGTAGCGAGGAGCTTGTGTTCTAGCCTGTTCTAGTTCTTCCATCACTATGAATTTCTGCAACTCAGGTTCAAATTTAACTTTTGTCTGCACAAATAAACGTGGCATTTGCCCTTTTTGCTCCAAGTTGGGATCGTATTTAAACGGCTTTGGTGACGAATCGAGCCATTCTACTGGTAGATGATTGGGTCGCAACCACCTACTTGCTTTTTGCCGACCTAATTTCTTGGCTTGCTTGGCTAAACTCTCACTGTAGTTTCTCATCACTGTTATACCAGGATTATCACAAAGCTTTACATACTGCCAATATCCTGATATTTGGAATTCTCCTACCGCCAAATCCCCAAATATTCCTGCTGTTTTCTGCTTCTCTTGGAGGGAAGGTTTTTCTACTGATACTAAATAAAAGTTTATTTCGTAGGTAAAATTATTCCCTTCTTTTTTTAACCGCGAAATGCGGTCAGGCGCAAGCCCTGGCTTTAAAAGCCAGGGAACGCCTGACCTGTAGTTGACTTGAGGATAAACCGATATTTTCTGGATTTTACTGCCTTGGCTGGATATTTCTTCGAGCAATTTAGCGTAATCTCGTTTTCTCGATTTAGCCGTATAACCCAAGCGATATTTTTGATTACCTAAAGTGATTGTTAGCTGCGACTTCTCGGTCAAGGAGATTATTCCCTCAATCACTCCAATTGCTTGAAATATTGCCGCATTTGCCTCTGCCTCTAAAGATGCCACCTTCTTTTCCAGTGGCAGTTCTTTGGTTACAGTCTCTATAGATGATTTGTCTTGTTCCACTGTTGACTTTGGTATTTTCAACCCAGGGGCGACTATTTCTTCTGCTGCTACAAATGCTTTCTGGCTTTTTTGAGACGTACTGTGACCTTTTTTTGCTACCTTGGTTGCAGTTTCACTATTCTTCACTTCGGCTATTTGTTGTTCTGCTTTGTGCAGTAAGCTTTCGTACATGGCTTTTTCTCTCGGACTCAAAGCACTCTCTACTAGTCCTTTAATTTTTTCTAAATCTTTTTCTGTTGCTTTATTCACCATGCTCTTAATGTTCTTAAAGTTTGACCTGCTAGACGAATATACTGGGGCGATTACCCCCAGTAAAGGCGGAGCTTCACTGAAACGGCAAATCGATCGGCTACTACTCAACTAATTTACTGTGTGGCAAATCTGAGAACGTTTACGTCCATTAAAATATAGATCTTCAATAGCGGTTAACGATGAGAAATTCGTTTCTTATTTTTGACATTTTTCTAAGCCGCTAATTTTAATCAACTCGTCTATTATTTTCAATGCTACCAAATTGAATTGGCAATTAAAGACCTTTAAAGATGCGAGCGCTGTAAATAGGTTCAATAACTTGAGTTAATTTGATATGTCTCAGGTCAGGATGGTGAGGATTAATGACTATAATATATTCTAAATTACCTGGGGTGGCAGCACTTGGCACAAATAAACACGATTCTTGCCCAAATTTTAACCAAGCACTACCAATCTCTTTGGTACTTCTTGGATGGGGGTAATCTTGCCAATTTTCGGGTAAATCTCTTAACAAAATAGTTTTAATCTCAACTGGGTCGGGTATTTCATATTCCCCCATGACATAGTTTTTAGGTACGAGGTCGGGACTTGGAAAATAATTTGCTAATTCTAAAGCAGCTACGGATGGATTAGGAGCAAAATAAAGAACAGGATGAAGAGGAAAATTCCATCTTGCTCCTTTACGGTAGGAGTTTCCCATGCCATCATAGCTTTCTAAGTAATCCCGTTTAACACCACGGTAGATGAGCATTACGTAAAATCACCATCTTCCATGACCATCAAGCAATCTTTAACTAATTCTCTGCCCTTAAAAGTATCTAACAAATCTATTGGGACTTGTCCTGATAAGGCAGGAATCTGAGTGTGAAACCACTTCAAAGCGGTTTTAGCATCTTGCTCGTAGACAGAAAAAGCCAATTTAAACACTTTTAAAGTATCTAAAATAGCTTCACTAACGCTCGGAGATAAATGTTCTTGATGATAAAACTTGCTGAGGTTGGTTTTATCAGTATTTAAAAGACTAATAATGAGATTTCGCACCCCCAAAACCTTGATTGTCGGCTGTAATATCGCTCCTGAAATCCCCAATCTTGAAGCTTGAATAAAAGCACCATCTTCCTCTAAAACTTCTGGTGGTATCCGTGACTCAGTTAATATGCTTTCTAAATTTATAGTTTTCATGACCTTTATCAGCTTTATCGTAAAGTTAACTACATTGTAGCGTAATATTTACGATAGCTGTCTTCATTTGGACTTTGATTGTCGCTTTGCCTCTGATTGAGGTACTTACAGCGCTTTGCCTCTTAATAGGGGACAATAAGATATTTAATGGCGGACGAGATAGCTCCATTTCCTTCTTACGAAGTTTGCTTATGCTTGCGGCTTGCACTTATCGCATTGAGTGTATCCCTTCGGGACAACGGAGGAAACCCCGCGATGCGAAGCGAGTACCACAAGGGTATAACATCCTTTAGGGCAAAGGCTCTTCGCGCTTCTAGCTTCACCCATTAATTACAGACAACCTCTCTATTTCTACTAACTCACTGACCATCTCTAGTTTAACCATCTCACCCTCTATCCCCTCTACGGTGAAAGGTGAAAAAGAAGTCCAATGCCCTGGACAATCCTCTATTTCTACGCGCTCTCCTACTGTGATGGCAGATTGATTATCTGTAGCAGCTTGTTCTGTTTGAGTTAAAGCTTTTTTTTGTGATGCATATGATGGCATTTTCAAAAACTCGTTATTTATTTCCTTTCTCTCTAAATCTCCCTTATTTATCGTATTACACTTAGTTTCATTTTCTACTTTATTTTGACTATCTGAGGATTTTTCATTTTTGCCGTCACATCGGTCACATTCACTACTGTCAAGCGTTTCATCCATCACCGTTACTATAACATCCGTCACCTTATCCATTATCATTGCCCACAATTTACTTATTACATTTGTGTTCTCTAGTCGAGGACTAATATTTATTTCTATTGCTGTATTTCCCGTAATCAGTGGCGGCGAAGTGTCGCTCTCATCTCGAATCTTTAGCCCCACAAAATATGATCCATGACGATCGCGTTCTCGAATAATATCTAAACCCAACTGGTTTTTACCCAAATCAGAAAGTAAGGTGACAAATCGACGTAGACTGACTGGGCGAGTACCACTGTTATGGCAGTATTCGGCATAATTAGGATAAAGCCATCTATCGGTGTCTAAATACCAATGAGGTGAATTACTATCTTTATCTCTTTTTGCCACCCCAATATTGGTTCTGGCTTCAGCCTCGTACACCACAAAATTATCTAACCAGTCGGCAATGGGATTTGTCTCCACCAGCGTTCTTGCCTTCATTGCCAACAGTGAAGGTACACTCAGTTCATAGTTCTTCACAATTGAAGTAGCTTCTGTTTCATCCATCGCTAGCACCCAGTTAAGTAGTCCTGGTATATATGGCAGAAAATCACCCCTCATTTGACCATTTTTATGTTCAATTAAATTCTTTTGGCGATCGCCCTTTATTTGGTTGAACATGGGTATAGATATTCTTCTTCTTGCCAACCCTGATGTATAGTCACAACTTTGGATTACTTCGTTAGTCGAAACTATCACCAGGGCATCAGGTGTGAACCCACCTTTGCTCTGCTTAAATTTGACTTCGTAAGGCAAACTATCTTGTCCTGTCAGATTTTTAAGCTTCCCGACTTCACCTGCATACCTCTCTGAATCGTTGATTAGTACCAACCTTTTTCCTGCAATCGAAGCAGTTTCAAACTTTTCTTTCTCTAGTTTTTTCAGTGTTGTCGTGTGAACGTTTTCTTGCCCTACTAAAGCCGTGGCTAATCGAGTGAGGGTACTTTTTCCTGTGCCTCCTGGTCCAATTAATTCTAAATACTTTTGCCAGTCAGTCCTACCTGTCACTATGCCCAATAAATAGCCTCTCATCAATTGAACTAGATCGCGATCGCCATTACACATCAAGAGCAGCCATTCCTGGATTGGTTCACAAGTTGCCAGAATGTTGTAGTTATAAGGCAAGCACCAGGTTAATCGGTTTTGGGGGCTATGAGGTAGCAGCTTCCTGGTTTCAAGGTCTAGAACACCATTAAGCAAAGGCAGTAATCCTGTCGATTGATTCCACTTTCTAATCGCCAACTTTATTTTTAACAGAGCGCTCGCACCATTGATCATGCTAATAGTGTAAGTTGGCTTCTTCTTATTTTTACTGGTTTGAGCAATTAATTCGGCTAGTGCTTCTATTTCTGAGTTAACTAACTGTCCAATAAACTCAACAGGCTCTATACTCCATATTCCTTTGGTAATGGGGCTATAGCGATACCATTCCTGTAAATCTGTATTCCAAGCTAATTTTCCTCGGTATTTTTCAGCTAGCCAACAGGCTATATCTGATTGTGACCAGTTTGGTAAGTTGTCTAGTAATTCTTCTTCTTCTTGTTTTTGTTCTTCTTGCTCACTTCTCTGTACTGCAAGAGCGATCGCTCTGTTTAATCTTTCAATTAATTCGTCTGTACTAAGCTGAGGATGCGCTTTTACAAAGTCAGTGATATCTCCTTTATCGGGCATATCAGTCCAAACATCCGTCGGGGAGATGATTAAACATGGCAAGTTAACAAGCTGACAAGCTGACTCGATCAACTCGGCTTTCTTTGCTCCCGCTTCGTCATGGTCGGGAAAATAGACTATTCCTGCTACTCCACCCTCAATAAGCTTTGTTAAGTCAGAGGTTATAGCTTTCTCCTGCCAATTCGACCCCTGCCATGTTATTGCACACAAAGCGATCGCACGGGCTGTTTCTACACAACCCTCTCCTTCTAAACCTAAGACCCATTTTCCCCGACAATGTTTAACTGCTTCTCCTAGTCGATAGGCTCTCCAGTCTTTTGCGCCTTTGCTCCATTGAATTAACCCATTCGATTTGATGTGACCCTGGCGGATTGTTTTTTCTTTAATGCCTTCGCTATTTTGCCACTCAAATCTGCTTACCCATTGAGTTTTTGAGTACCAATAACGAGTTTCGGTAGCTGAAACAGGTACTCCTTGTTTAACTAGCCATTCGGGAATAACTTTTGACTCTGGTGAAGGCGAATCTGTGGGGAGTGAAGTAAGTCGAGCTAGTTTTAAGCTTTCATGCGCTCTTTGTCTCCCCTGCTCCCCTGCTCCCTGTCTCCTTGTCACCTCAGACCAAGGACTCACTGCCTCCCGAATATCCTTAACTTCACAGCCACACTTGAACGCTTGGTACGAACCTTTTTTCTTGTTGATCTTGAACCCACCATCTCCACAGACAGGACAAGTACAATGGTATTCATTTGAAGTTTCTTTGACTACGTTTAAGCGCTCTAAGTAATCTAAAATCTGGAATGGCGAGATAAATCCTATCACATCGCACCTCCCAACTGCTTTGAGCGATTTGATAATACTTGTGCTGAAACGTGAGTGCAGTTTTTACCTACTGCACTTAAAATGTAAGTAATCATTTTTTCCCTCCTAACGGGATTTGTGTAATTAAAGCGATCGCGATTCTTTGGTCGGAAGGCGGTCGCTTTTGCATTTGAATTTTCTGCTGATTTTAATTTAAGTCTTCTATTTAATTTACGTGCCTAAAAATCATTTTGACCTCCAGCTTTTAATGATTAGGCTGAATTAGACATTAAATTAACCGCTAGCAAAGAATTTAGTTGACTCGTCTGAGACGACTTTTCTGATTTCAAACTGATTTTCTCGACTGAATCTGAATTTAGTCTAAGAAGCATCTGCTCAATAAGAGCATTTTCTCGATCTGGATCGTCCACTTTGATTAATAAATCCCCAGGCTGACAATCAAGAGCTTCACAAAGCCTATCTAATGTTTCTAAAGGAATTGATTTTGCATCTCCATATTCGATTCTTTGTATATTTTGAAGACTCATCGTCATAATCTGAGCAAGCTTATTTTGAGACAAGCCACGTTTTTCTCTTATTTGTTTCAACAGTACTTTCACAGTCATGCTCCTAGCTTATCAGCTACAATCTATCATATCTATCCAATTGTTGCTTGGTCAAGTATTAATTGTCTAATTAATACTTGACTTTACCAAGTGATAGTTGGTAATATTTAAATATAGGTTATAGAAAAAAGAGACTTCCTTTATTTAATAAGTAATAAAGACTCTCAACATTTCAAGTAACAATTTTCAGCCAATTTAAAAGGGGAGCAGCTACTTTGCACGGTTACTACTCCCCTCTACCTCAAAACTCAAATCAAGGCATTTACAATAATGACATACATTACAGAGAAATCGTCAGTATCATTGGCGAATAAGGAACGACAGTTAATCACCATCGAGTTCGCCCCCAAGATTCATCCTAACGAAACCGAGTACAGTTACTCTCAACCGAACTTCGTGTTTGGCGAACAAGTTACTCGCGTCACTGGCACTTCCTCTAGACCATCGACTGTTTGTGGCATGGAGTTAGTTGAATCGAAAACTCCTTCTGGACAATTAATTAATCAGCCCTACTGGAAATATCTCATCAACGACGGACAACAAAAAACTTGGTTCTCTGAATCGGCTTTAACCCGTTTATCTACCTGCTCTCAATGCAAACACTTTAATAATTACTCAGATCGAGATCGCGGTTGGTGTCGCCTTTTTGAACAGGCTGCTAGAACTCATCATCAAAGAACCAAAGACTGCGATTTGTTTGCCGATCAAGATCCCCTCGATGTCCCTCATGCTCGTTTTGCTCTTGATAGTAAAGTGAAAGTCATTGACCCTATTGAACACCACAGTGAATGGGCGACTTTCACAGTTATCGGTCGTCAATACAATCAC